>JAZFYD010000232.1:0-9537 GCA_036443405.1 Planctomycetota bacterium | reverse complement strand
CACGAGAAACGGCGAAGGCAGCGCGCGCGTTTCGCCGGCCAACGTCACCTGCCGCTCCTGCATCGCTTCTAAAAGGGCGGACTGCACCTTCGCTGGCGCCCGGTTGATTTCGTCCGCGAGCACGAAGTTGCCGAACACCGGACCCTCGTGCACGGACCAATCGCCGGACTTCGGGTCGTAGACCTGTGTTCCGACGAGGTCCGACGGCAGCAGGTCCGGCGTGAACTGGATGCGGCGAAACGTCCCGCCGAGCGCGCCGGCAAGCGATTGGACCGCGAGGGACTTCGCGAGGCCGGGGACACCCTCGATGAGGACGTGGCCGTCGGCGAGCAGTCCGAGCAGCATGCCTTCGAGCAGCGGCCGCTGGCCGACGATGACGGTTTCCAACTCCGCGAGCACATCGCGTAAGAACCCTCCGGCTTCTTCCACGCGGGCGGTGACGGCGGTCGTGTCGATGGCCAAGTGGGTCTCCTTGGCTCTATTCGGGTTCCTGGAGGCCGATGTCCGGCGCCAGGAGCTTCTGGTCGAGGTTGGACAACGCGGCCGCGAGTTCGCCCGCGAGCTGCTCCTTGTTGTCCTTTCTCAACCGGGCGAGGAGCATCTGCGCGGTCTCGCCGGGAGTTTCGCCCAAGCCGCCGCGGCTACCGGCCGAGATCGGACTGCGTTTGAAACTCGCGAGGATCTCCTTGAACGCAGTTTCGTCGTCACCGAGTTGATAGGCGACGCGAGCGCGCGATGCGTGGGCCATCGCGATGGCGTGGGATGAGTTGCGGTTGTTGTACCGGTACGCCCCGCGCTCCATTTCCGTCATCGGTTTGGCCAACGTTGCTGCCATCGCTTCCTCGTAGCGCTGGATCGCACGCCCGTAGGCGTCCATCGCCTTCTGGAACCGGCGAGCGCGGCGGTGCGAATCGGCGGCCACCATGGACGCGTAGCCGGCAAAACGTCCCAACCGGGCCGTGTCGTTGTGCTCGTTCAGCAACCTGTCGTATTCGGCCTCGAGCGCGTCCGGGCCGCGATACTTCAGGACACGCTCGCGCAGTTTCTCGTGCAGCCGGGGCGAGTCCAAGAACCGCGCGAGTCCGTCGCGCAAGACGCGGGACGCGCGATATCGGATCCCGAGCCAATCGAGGAAGTCGTAGTGCCACACGACCTGGCCGTCGGTGCCCATCGGGTGGCGCAGCAGAATTGCGTGCGCGGCGTGGAGGTCCGAGAGCCACTCCGGCGGCCAGTTCTTGTTCTCCTTGACCGCCGCTTGAATCGCCTTCCAGCGCGATTCCGCGAACACCGTCAACACGGCCATCGAGCTCCAGCCCGTGTCGCCCGGCGGCAACTCCTTGACCGCGATCGCCGCATGCTCGTAGCTCTTTTGGCGCTCGCCCGAGTAGTACATGGCGAGCGCGCGCACGGTTGCGACGCGCCATTTCGTCGCGCCGAGTTTTTCCGCCTCCTTCGCGAGGCGTTGGGCGTCCTCGTAGGAGTGGCGCGCCGCGAGCTTGGCCAGCCGCGGGTTGCCCACGAACAGTTCCGGCGCCTTCAACGCGAGCGCAAGCGTTGCTTCCGCGAGTTCGATGCGGGCCGCGGGGTCGGAGGGCCGTTCCTGGGCGGCGGCGGTCCTCTCCTCGACGTGCTGCACGCCGCCGGATCCGCCAAACGGTGCGGGATACTCGGCCCCCGCGACGCCCGCCCAGCGGTTCACGTCGACCGTGCTGGAAGTGCTGGCGAGGCCCGTGTGCACGCCAGCGAGCCAACGTGCGCGCAGCGAAAGGTGTCCGAGTTTCTTGAGCGTCGCGATGAGCGCATCGCGCTGCGCATCGTCCATCGGAACCGATAGCGCATCGCCGACGAGGCCGGCGGCGCCCGGTGTCTTGGACTTGGCGAGGGCGTTGCGGGCCTCTCTGCTCATGTTTGCGTCCAGGCCGAAAATCGCCAGGCGAAGCAGGTCCAGCTGGTCGTTGTTCTCGGCTTTTTTCGCGGCTTCGAGCAGCGAACGACGGGTCTTGGCGTCGCCTTTTTTGTACGCAGCCTCGACAGCGGCGCGATCCTCGGCGGCGGGACTGGCGACACGTTCGAGGACCGGGCGGTCTCCTCGGACAATCGGCGCCTTTGCGGGAGGCAACTTCTTGCGTCCGTCGCGAATCGCGTCGAACACCCCCGCGGTGTCGTTGACATAAAAAACGTCGTAGGCCTCTGTGCCCTCGAGATCCACCGCGATGTGGCGCGGCGCGATCCGGCGCCCATCGCAGAACTTCTCGAAGATGATCGGTTCGATCCAGATGTGCTCGCCGCAGGTGACGCCGCCGAAGCGCGGGCACGGAATGCGGTTGCCCTTGTCGTCGTGGTCGCGCGGGTTGTGGCGGTACACCGATGCGATCACGCAGACGTACGGTTTGTAGAGCTCGGCGACCTCGCGCTGCCGATACCGGATCCCGGCGTGGTGCTCCGACGCGATCTCGCCGTCCATGTTGATGCAGACGAGGATCGGTTTGCCCGTTTCCTTGGCGACCGCGACGGCGTCGGCCCAAGTGCGCTCGAAGTGAATCAGGCAGGGTTTGGCCCAGTCGTCGGCGGACGGCGCGGGCCACATCTGCTCGCGCGACAGCCCCTGGCCGACCCGGTCGCCCTGCGCGTGAGCCGGAAGTGCCAACAAGGCAAATAGGGACGCGGCGAGAAGAAGGCGGTTCGTGCAGCGCATTGCAAAGGGCGAATATAGCTCCGCTGTCTTTGTGTGTCGCCCCCCCCGAATTTGCTTGCCGCGATCGCAGCAAAGCGGGACGGCCCGCCGCCAGCGAGCCGCCCCAGGAGGTCTGCGGCCTGGTTTCGGCCACAGGGAATCTGCGCGAGTGTGGACTCGACTCTAGAGCGAGATCCTTAAGGAGCGCTTAGGGCCGGGGTAGGTCCGCCAAATCCGCGTCTGACGGCGATGTGGCGGCTCTAGGCGCGGATGCGGCTTGCGAAAGCGAAAGCGATGCGACTAAGGAAATCCTAAGATTCGGGTCAGAGAATGAACGAAATCGGACGGCTCTCCCGTTCGAGGTCCCTTCGCGAAACGAGGAAGAAATGAAACCCCGATTGCTGTTGCTTCTCCTGTTGCCCCTTCTGGGATTCGCCGGCGCCGTGCTCGCCTGGCCCGACAAACCTGCGGGTGAGGAAACGGAGGTGGAGGTCAAGCTCACCGATGCGCCGAAGGCGGTGCAGGACGCGATCGCGGCGGCCGGCGCAGGCCAAAGCGTCGACGAGATCGAGAAGATCACGAGCGCGGGCCTCCCCATCTATGAGGTGGAGTTCCAAAAGGGCGGCCGTGTTCGATCCCTGATCCTCGCCGAGTCGGGCGAAGTGATCGAGACGGAAGCGTCGGTCGAGGTGTCGTCGCTCCCCGCCGCGGTGCGAGCCGCCGTCGAGAAGAAATTCCCCGGCGCAACCATCGCCCGCGCCGCGACGGTGACGATCCGCAGCTACGAGCTGAAGGTCGTCGTCGATGGCAAGAAGCGCGAGGTCGAAGTCTTCGCGTCGGGTCACATGGATGACGAAGACGATGACGATGATGACGACGATGATGACGACGACGACGACGACGAAGGAGATGACGACTAGTCAGCCATCGTCATGAAGGTGCTGGTCGTCGAGGATTCCGAACGGTTGCAGCGCTCCCTCGAGCATGGGTTGCGCCGCTCCGGTTTTGCCGTGGACGTCGTCGGCGACGGCGAGGAAGGCCTCGCGTACGCGCGCCACGGTACCTACGACGTCATCGTGCTGGATTTGATGCTGCCCAAGATGGACGGCCTCACGCTGTTGAAGCACTTGCGCGACGACGGCTCCGAGGTCCACGTTCTGATCCTCTCCGCGCGCGACCAGGTCGAAGAACGCATCCAGGGACTTCAGTGGGGCGCCGACGACTACCTCACCAAACCCTTCGCGTTCGAGGAACTGGTCGCGCGCCTTCGGGCACTGATCCGGCGCGAGTACAACACAAAGAGCCCCACGCAGACCGTCGGCCGGCTGCGCATCGACCTCGCGAAACGAACGGTCAGCTCGGATGGCCAAGCGGTCGCACTGACACCCCACGAATACTCCGTGCTCGAGTACCTCGTCGCACGTCGCGGGCGCGTGGTCTCCAAGCACGAGCTACTCGACCACCTCTACGCGGGCGACGGCCACGGCTCCGAGAACGCGGTCGAGGTGCTGATTCACCAGCTGAGAAAGAAGATCCACCCGCCCGGCGCCGAGGAGATCATCCTCACGCGGCGCGGACACGGCTACCTCATCGATTGAACAACGTGCGTTCCATCCGCCGACGCCTCATCGTCTCGCTGCTCGCCGGCTCGGCGCTCCTCATCGCCGGGACCGGCTTCTACGTCGAACGGCTGCTGGGCGAGCGCGTGACGGAGGAATTCGATGCCACCTTGGAATCGCGCGCCCGCGCCCTGGTGTCCCTCGCCGAACAGGAGGACGGGCAGATCGAGTTCGACTACGCGCCCGAGTTCATGCCCGAGTTCGAGCGCGAGGAGCGCCCCGAGTATTTTCAGCTGTGGCTCGAGGTGCCTTCCGGCAAGGGTCCCGTCCTCTATCGCTCGTCGCGCCTGCAAGAGGACCTTCCGCGCGTTGCGGTTCGCGACCGGCCGGCGTTTCGCCCCGTGGCGCTGCCGGATGGGCGCGACGGCCGCCTCGTGCAGTTTTCGTTCACGCCGCGTCCCCCGGACCCGGAAGACGACGAGGACGATGGCGGGTCGCCTGCGGCGCAGACCGGAACGCCGCTCCGGATCACGCTCGTGATGGCGCGTGGCCGCGAACGCCTCGACGAGCTGATAGCGAGCATGCGTTGGCTGATCTTCCTTGCAGGTGGCAGCGCGACGCTGCTGGCCGCCGCGTTCATCTGGCGCGCGATCATCGCGGAGCTGCGCCCGCTGGAGGCCATCGCGGCCCAGGTCGAGGCGCTCGACGCGGAGAAGCTCGACAGCCGGATCACGCTCGATCGACCGCCGGTCGAGCTCGCGCCGGTGCTCGATCAGCTCAACGCGCTCCTGGATCGGCTGCAGTCCTCGTTCGATCGCGAGCGGCGGTTCACCGGCAACGTTGCGCACGAACTGCGCACGCCCATTGCGGAGCTGCGCTCCCTCTCCGAGGTCGCGACCAAGTGGCCGGATGACCGCGAATCCAACGAGCGTTTCTTCGCCGACGTTTCGGACATCGCCGGGCACATGGAGGGTGTTGTCACGGACCTGCTGCTCCTCGCGCGCTGCCACGCCGGTGTCGAACGCGTCGAGAAGGTGCCGATCAGCTTGAAGCAGGTGATCCAGCAGGTGTGGTCGAAGCTGGCCCCGTCCGCCACCGACGGCCATCCGCGCATGAACATCAACATCCCGGACGAGTTGGTGACGCATTCGGATCCGGGGAAGCTGTCGATCCTGTTGTCCAACGTGCTCGGCAACGCGGTCTGCTACGCCAAGCCGGATTCGGAGATCGAGTGTGTTGCGCGGCGTGAGGGCGCGGGGTTCCGTCTCGAGGTCAAGAACGAGTGCGATTCCTTGGAAGCCGAGGATCTCGATCGCCTCACGGAGCCGTTCTGGCGCAAGGACGAGGCCCGGTCGTCTTCGGAACACGCCGGATTGGGGCTGTCCGTGGTGGCGGCGCTCGCGTCGTTGCTCGGCATCGAGTTGGAACTCCGCCAGGAGCCCGCGGGGTTTTTCATGGTGTCTCTGTCCGGGAACCTAAGCGGTTCCTAAGGTTCCTGGGCGACGATGCGAGGTGCGTTTTTCGGTACGCTCTCAGGGAGTCGAGTCGTGAAGTCGAACCTAATGATCTCGATGTTGCTCGTTTCGAGCCTCGTTGCTTGCGACGGCGGCATCTTCGCGAGTGACCCCGTGCCGCTTTCCGCGTTGGAGAGTTCGGGATCGGTGAGCAGCGGCTCGGCGAATCCGGCGACTCCCGACGCCGTTTCACCCGAGCTGCCGCCGGCCGAGACGTTTGTTGACGCGGTTGCGAACGCGTACCTCCCGCTGACGCCGGGGACCTTCTGGATCTACGAAGGCACATCCGACGGCGAGCCCCGTCGTGACGAGGTGCGCGTGATGGAGGACACACGCGAGATCGACGGTGTCGACTGCACCGCGGTCTTGCAGCAGGTGTTCCTCGGTGGGCATCCGGCGGAGGTCACCACGGAGTGGTTTGCGCAGGATGCGGACGGCAACGTCTGGAAGTTCGGCGAGGAGTCCCTCGAGTGGAACGGCACGGAGTTCATCGCGACGGAGGACTCCTGGGTCGCGGGTGTCGGTGGGGCTCAACCGTGGATCGTGATGGGTGCGGATCCGGAAGTGGGCGATGTTTACATTGGCAACGACGGCGGGGGTGAGGAACGGTTGGTCATTGTCGCGGGCGCCGTGCAGGTCGAGGTGCCCGCCGGTGTGTTCGCCAACTGCGTTCAGGTTCACGAGAATCCCGACGACGAAGAAGACGCCGACATGATCATCTACGGTCCCGGAGTTGGTCTCGTCTCCGAGGAGAGTCCCGAAGGCCGCATCGAGCTGATGGCGTTCGGCCACGAATAGCCACGCCCGCGTCAAAAAGCTGCCAGCCGGCGCGCCGATTGTGGTAGCTGATGGGTTGGGCTTCCGGTTGGGTTCGGGGCCCGTGCGTCCAACACATGTGGGTTCGATACATCGCGCTGTCGTGCGCGTTTTTCGCCGTGTCTTGCGGCAGTGGTGGCGGTGGCGAAGGTCCCACAACCGAGCTTGCCGCGTTTCGGTTCGTTGACGCCACGGTCGCCGCCGGTTTTGTGCACACGGCAGGCTTTCAGCCGCCGACGAATCCCTATCTGTTTCAGCCGTTCGCGGGGGGCGTTGCCGCTGGCGATTTCGACAACGATGGGAACGTCGACCTCTACGTGATTGGCGGGGAACTCGGCACGAACCTGCTCTACAGGAACGAAGGCGACGGAACGTTTGTGGACGTCGCCGCGGCCGCCGGCGTCGATCTTGCCGGGACCCGCCGCTCCGGCCCCTCGTTCGCGGACTACGACGGCGACGGCGATCTCGATCTCTTTGTCGGAGGCATGGACGGCACGGCCGCCGTTCTATTTCGCAACAACGGCAACGGCACGTTCACCGACGTGGCCGCCTCGGCCGGGCTCGTCTTCACGCGCCGCAACACGATCGGCGTGGCGTGGGCCGACATCGACGGGGATCGCGACCTCGATCTGTTCGTTGCGCACTACGGCATCCGCGGGGTCAACGCCGAGCAGCCGATCGAACTCCTGTGGCGCAACGAGGCCGGCGTGTTCACGGACGTCAGCGTTTCGTCCGGGTTGTCCGGGTTTTTCCCGACGCCGGACGACGAGTGGTCATTCACGCCGAACTTCGCCGACATCGACGACGATGGAGACGCGGACCTCCTCTTGGCCGGCGACTTCGGCGCGAGCCGCGTTTTCCGCAACAACGGCGCCGGCGTTTTCACGGACGCGACGAGTGCGGCTATCGACGACGAAAACGGGATGGGCGCAGCCGTCGGCGACTTCGACAACGACGGAGACCTCGACTGGTTCGTGTCGAGCATCTTCGACGCCGACGGCGTCGCCGAGGGGAACTGGGGCGTCACCGGCAACCGGCTCTACAAAAACGACGGCGACGGCAACTTCACCGACACGTCCGAGTTTGCGGGTGTGCGCGACGGTTCGTGGGGATGGGGGAGTTGCTTCGCCGATTTCGACAACGACGGGTGGCTCGATCTGTTCCACGTCAATGGGAACGTCGTCGACCTCGAAGCCGACTTCGTCGACGACGCCTCGCGCCTCTTCCTGTCGGCCGGCGACGGGACGTTCGTTGAACGTTCCTCAGCGCTCGGCATCGAGGATCGCGATCGCGGTTTGGGTGTCGTTTGCCTCGATTTCGATGACGACGGCGATCTCGATCTGTTCATTTGGAATTGGCACGCGCCCCCGCGACTGCTCGAGAACATCGGAGGAAACGGAGCCGAAGCTGGTGGCGACCATCTGCGCGTTTCGCTGGCCGGCCGGAAGCCGAACACACAGGGAATCGGTGCACGCATCATCGTGACGCACGACGGCCTCACGCAGATGCGCGAGGTGCGCGCCGGTAACAACTACGTCTCCCAGAATGCCGCCGACGCGTGGTTCGGCCTCGGGCCCTCATCATCGCCCTGCGGCGTGCGGGTGATTTGGCCCGACAAGACGGAGACCGTTCTGGCCGACGTCGCGCCCAATCAGCATCTCGTGATCTCGCGCGATCCCTGACCACGGGCGCGGCGCACCGAAGTAGACTGTCCCGCCCATGTCGGCCGCGGACAAGCCGCTTCACAAAGAGCAATTCGAGCGGGTTTCCTCGCTCTTCAGCGAGGCGCTGGCGATTCGTCCGGCCGCCGGCCGCGTGACCTTTGCGAAGGAGCGCGCGGCGGACGACCCCGCCGTTCTTCGACAACTGCTCGACATGCTCGGCTCGCACGAGCGCGAGGAGGAGAGCGCCGGTTTCGAGGCGCGGGCCGACGGCGCCGTGCGCGAGGAAACCGGCCAACTCGACGCGGAGTTGCTCGAGGCCCTTCCGCAGGCGATCGGCGCGTTCCAGATCATCCGCCACATCGCCACCGGCGGCATGGGCACCGTGTACGAAGCGGTGCAGGAGGAGCCTCACCGGCGCGTCGCGTTGAAGGTGTTGCGGGCCGCGCTCATGGGGCCGGAGAGCATCGAGCGGTTCGAGTTCGAGGGGCAGATTCTGGCGCGGTTGCGCCACCCCGGCATCGCGCAGGTCTACACGATGGGGCGTGCCGCGATGTCGACGGGACACGTTCCGTACATCGTGATGGAGTTCGTCGATGGGCGCCCCATCAACGACTACGTTCGCGAGAACCGGTTGCAGCCGCGCGCGACGCTTGCGCTGCTCGCGAAAGTCTGCGACGCGATCCGTTACGCGCATCGCCGCGGCATCATCCATCGCGACATCAAGCCGAGCAACATCCTCGTCGACTCCTCGGGCGACCCGCGCGTGCTCGACTTCGGGATCGCTCGTCCGTTCGGCGACGCCGAGGACGATGCCGTGGCGCTGACGGCATCCGGGCTGTACCTGGGCACGCTGCCGTACATGAGTCCCGAGCAGGCCGCCGGCGGCGGGGCGCCGCTCGATGTGCGCACGGACGTCTATTCGCTGGGCGCGGTGGGGTACGAATTGCTCACCGGCCATCCGCCGCACGATCTGAAATCGAAATCGCTGCCGGAAGCGTTCCGCATCCTCGCGGACCGGCCGGCGCCCTTGCTGGAAACCGTCGACAAGAAACTCGGCGGCGACATCAGTGTGATCATCGCGAAGTCCCTCGCGACCGACGCCGCCCGCCGCTACTCGAGCGTTGAGGCATTGGACGAGGACATCCAGCGGTTTCTCGGCAACAAACCCATCCGCGCGCGCGCCGATTCGCGCGCTTATCAGCTGCGCCTGTTCGTCCGCCGCAACCGCGTGGGCGTGTTCATAGCGTTGGCCGGCGTCGTTGCGCTCGTGATCAGTCTCGTGCTCGCGATCGCGGGACGCAACGAGGCGC
>JAZFYD010000231.1:0-15663 GCA_036443405.1 Planctomycetota bacterium | reverse complement strand
GTGGATCCTCTCGCCCGTCTTCCGAATCGCGATGCGAACCGCCAACGGCGGATCATCGGCGAAAGGCTGCCATCCGTGGCCTTTGGGGAGCTCCGTCTGCAGCTTGTGATCGAGCCTCTTCAGGGGCAGCGCCATGAAGAAGATGAGAACCAGAAACGCCACATCGATCATGGGCATCATGTTGGGTTTCTCGTCGCGGGGCTGGTGGGCGTATTTCATATGCGAACCGGACAGGCATCGGGAGCGGCTCGCGCGACGGGGGTGCCGCCAGTGTAGCGGCTTTTGCGAGCAGAGTGCTCCAACGGCGGACCTTCCGGGCACTCCCGCCACATCTCAGACGGTTCGAACGTATGGCTCCAACGGCGGACCTTCCGGCCACTCCCGCCACATCTCAGACGGTTCGAACGTATGGCTCCAACGGCGTAAGCCGTTGGGCAAGGAAATTGGTCGGGGAGAAGGGAATCGAACCCTCACCTGAACCCCCCAAAGGTTCCGCTCTACCGTTGCAGCTACTCCCCGACAGATGGGTTGGGTGGCGATGGTACCACGGGGCCCGCGCCCTCTTGCGAGCCGGCGATTCGCGGCGTTTCCGATCCCGCGACTCTGCGGCACCGCTTGGATAGACTGTCCGCCATGAAGGTTCTCGTTGTCGGAGGTGGTGGTCGCGAGCACGCGATCGCTTGGCATCTTTCGCGCTCCCCGCGCGTGACCGAACTCTTTTGCGCACCCGGCAACGCCGGCATCGCGAAGATCGCAACCTGTGTCGACATCGGCGCAGCCGACATCGACCGGCTGGTCTCTTTCTCGAATGAGGTCGGCATCGATCTCGCGGTCATCGGTCCCGAGGATCCGCTTTGCCGTGGCATTGTGGACCGATTCGAAGCCGAGGGGCTGCGCGTGTTCGGGCCGACGAAGGATGCCGCGGAAATCGAGCGGTCCAAGGTCTTCTCGAAGAAGATCATGACGCGTTATCTGATCCCGACCGCGCAGGCGCGGTTCTTCGATGATCACGGCCGCGCGATGTCCTATGTGGAGACCGCGGACTACCCGCTCGTGATCAAGGCGGACGGGCTTGCGGCCGGTAAGGGCGTCTTTGTCTGCGCGGATTTCGACGCCGCGACCGAGGCGCTGAAGGTCTGCATGATCGACAGCCGGTTCGGCGATTCGGGCGCGACCGTGCTCGTCGAGGATTTCCTGCAGGGCGCGGAGGCGTCCGTGCTCGCGTTCACGGATGGCAAAACGATTGCCGTGTTGCCGACCGCGCGCGACTACAAACGTGCGTTCGATCATGACGCCGGCCCGAACACGGGCGGCATGGGTTCTTTCAGCCCCGCCGACACGCTGAGCCAGGAAACGATGGACCAGGTCGTGGGGCAGATCCTCGTTCCCGTCGTGCACGCGATGAATCGCGAGGGGCGGACGTTCAAGGGTGTGCTCTACACCGGGCTCATGATCACCAAGGGCGGGCCCAAGGTGGTGGAGTTCAACTGCCGTTTCGGCGATCCGGAAGCGCAGGCCGTTCTGATGCGCCTCAAGACCGACCTCGTCGATATCATCGACGCCGTACTGGACGGCAATCTCGCCGACATCGAACTCGAGTTCGATGAGCGCCACGCGTGCTGCGTCGTGATGGCGTCGGAGAACTACCCGGAGAGCAGCCCGCTCGGCGCCGTCATCGAAGGCCTGGAAGATGTCGAGATGGGCGAGGAGGTGCAGGTCTTCCACGGCGGGACCGCGCTCAGGGGCGACAAACCCGTGACCGCCGGCGGACGTGTGCTCGGCGTGACCGCATTGGGGCAGGATCTGGCCGACTCGCGGGCCCGCGCCTACACCGCCGCGGGCAAGATATCCTGGCCGGGCGCGCGGATGCGGGCGGATATTGGGACGTGACGGAGTCACGTCCCAATATTTGTTTCTGGCCCAACGGCTGACGCCGTTGGAGCTGGAGGGGTCGTGACAGAGTCACGTCCCAATATTTGTCTTTGGCCCAACGGCTGACGGCGTTGGAGCTGGAGGGGTCGTGACAGAGTCACGTCCCGATATTTGTTTTTGGCCCAACGCCTGACGGCGTTGGAGCGGGGTCGCAGACCTCCCCGGCGTTTCTGCCCCGACGGGCTGGCCCAACGCCTGACGGCGTTGGAGCCTGTGACGTCGCCGTCTGCTTTGACAAAAGGCGAGCAGCCGGGCGCGGTATCATCGCGGGTACGTAACTTCCGCTCGTTGGGAGCCGTTTAGGCTAATGATGCGTATCCTCGCCGTTCTCCTCGCGCTTTCCGTTTCTGCCGTTTCCGTGGCGGGCCCCGGGCCGTCTTCGACCAAACCCAAGACCAAGTCGAAGGCGTCGAAAGCTCGGACGACGCGGAAGCAGTACGAGAGCCTCGTCAACAAGCTCACGACCCGGAAGATCACGGTCAAGCTCGAGAACCGGCCGCTGAAGGACTTCCTCAAGTTCGTGCGCGTCGCGGCGGACATCAACATCGTGATCGACAGGTCCGCGCTGCGGAAAGAGAACATCGATCCCGACGCGATCGAGATCGACATGGACCTGCGCAACGTCAAGGTCATCGACGCGCTCAAGATCGGGTTGGAGCCGCTCAAGCTCGCACTCAAGGTGAAGGGCAATGTCCTTCTCGTCACGACGAAGAAGGCCGCGCGCGGCAAGCCGGTCCTGGTGGTCTACAGCGTTGCAACGTTGCTCTTCCCCATTCGGGACTTTCCGGCTCCCGACATGAACCTGCATCCGAGTGGCTACGAACGGCCCGAGCCGGAGGAGGCCGAGGTGCACCAGGCGATTGAATCTGCCGACGAGCTTGCGGAACTCGTTCGCCAGTTTTCCGGACAGGAGACCTGGGAAGACGAGGGCATTCAAATCACTGTCTTCCGCCGCCACCTGTTCATTCGGCAGTATCCCGGTGTGCACCGCCAGATCGCCAGGTTGCTCCGGCAGCTACAGGGTTTGCAGTAAGATGACCGCGTGTCGGTCGAGCACATCGAGCAAGCCACCAACTTCTTTCGGCAGTTCCTGAAAAAGAAAGACCTGAAGGTCACGCGGCAGCGCGAGATCCTGCTCCGTCGCATCTTCGAGACGCACGAGCACTTCGCCGCCGAGGACATCGAGGACGTCGTCAAGGGGGACGGCATCTCCAAGGCGACGATCTATCGCACCCTGCAACTCTTGGTCGAGGCCGGAATCTGTCAGGAGGTCGAACTGGGGGACAACCGCCGGTTCTACGAGCACGTGTTCGGTCACCCGCAGCACGACCACATCGTCTGCCTGGACTGTAAGAAGATCTTCGAGTTCGACGCGCGCACAATGGCCGACGTCGAGAACGAAATCACCAAGTCACTGGGGTTTAAGCCGGTGGTCCACAGCCTGCGCATCGAGGCCACCTGCGACGATCTTCAAGAGAACGGCGTTTGCAACCGCACGGCGACCCGCGTCCTTTAGACGACGCCTCATTCATGCGCGCAGCTCTGCGCGAAGCCAGGCTCGCCGCCGAGGAGGGGGAGGTGCCGGTCGGCGCCGTCGTCGTGCACGAGGACAGGATCATCGGCCGTGCGCACAATCAGCGCGAGCGCCTGAACGACCCGACGGCGCACGCCGAGATGATTGCGCTCACGCAGGCCGCCGAGGCGCGCGAAACCTGGCGGCTCGACGACTGCGTCCTCTACGTAACGCTGGAACCCTGCTTGATGTGCGCCGGCGCCGTCGTCAACGCCCGCGTCTCGAAAGTAGTCTTCGGGGCCTCGGACGAGCGCGCCGGCGCATGCGGTTCGCTCTATCAGGTCGGACTGGACCGGCGGCTCAACCACTCGTTCCGGGTCGAATCAGGGTTGCTGGAGCCGGAGTGCGTCGAACTGCTACAAGAGTTTTTCCGAGCCCGTCGAAACAACCATGAATAGCCGTCTCTCGCGCCTGTAGGACACGCCATGAAATTTGCTCAACGCCTTCTCGGGGTCGCCATCGGTGCGGCCGCCGCCTCCGCCGTGTTTCTCGCCAGTTCCGATTCGAAAGCGACGGAACGGATCTCGAAAGAGCCCGTGTTCACCGAGGCGGATCTTGAAAGTGCTCGCATCGAAGGCCTCGCCACCGCGAGCACCAAGATCAAGGAGCAGGAGAGCGAGATCGCGCGGTTGGAAGCGCAGTCCGAGACCCTCGAGAAGCAGATCGCCGATGCGTCGTTGCCGCTGGACGGCGGTGCGGCGGACGACGAACGGAAACCGCGGTTTCTCTACAAAGGCCTGGAACGGCCGCTCTCGGTTGTCGACTGGAAGCAGATGGGCGAGTCGTTTGTGAATCTGCAGCCGATTCTCGTGGAACTCTCCCAAACTCTAAAGAGCGGCAAGCAGTTGACCCCGGAGCTCATGCAGAGAATTCAAAAGTGGAACACACCGCTTGTGCGGCATGCCCTCAATCTGCAGAGCGAGGGTGTGCCCGGCGACCAGGTCAACAGCGCTTTCACGCACCCGTCCGTCTACGTCAATGTCGTTTACTCCACGCTACGCGAGGCGAAGCGTCCGTTGTTCGTCGAACAGGAGGAAACTCTCGGCGAACTCGGGTACCGCTTCACTGCCGAGGATGGCGCGCGCGTTGCCGCCTACTCCGACGGAACACTCTCCTTGCAAAAGCTCCTTGAGGAGTCGGCGCTGAAGGACCGGTTCTTCCAGGCGATCGACGATCTGCTGACACCCGAGCAGCAGGCGGTGTTGCATTCGCCCGAGACCCGTGGCCGCGCATCGTTCGATCTTTTCAGCAGCGGTCTGCTGTGGCAGCTGTCGTTGGCGCCGATCCTGCAGGATGGCCGCGAGGACTATCTCGAGAAGGTCTTCGGCCATGAATCCGCGCAGCTCGAACTGGACGAGGCCGGGGTCGCGCTGCTGCGATCCGTCCTATCCGACTGGGTCGCGCGATTGCCCGATGAGTTTCTCGCCAAGCCGAAGGACCCGCTGGCAAAGATGGGCGCGATGAAGATGGACCACGGCCTCGATGCCGCGCGACGCGTGCTCGAGATGCGCCGCGAGGTGTTGAACCGCCTGGCGCTCACCGATGCGCAACGCAAGACCTTGGTAGAGCGCGTGGGCGTCTGGGTTCCTTTCGCGAAGTGAGCGCGAAACCTCGAGCGCGGCCCGGATCTAAAGCTCCGCGTCCGTGGTCGGCGGGCGGGCGTACATCGCAGGGCGGTGCGGAACCCCAGGCTCCGTGTCCAGGATGTCGTCGATGTTCTTGGTCAGCGCGACGATCGTTTCCCATCCATCGGTGAGGATGTCCTGCGCGTGCGCCAGGCTGTTGCGCAACGCCTCCACACGTTGCACCGCCCGATCGCCCGACGCCTTGGATTCGAATCCGAGAGTCTCGCGCGCCGATTTGTCCTTCATCAGGATCTGCCCCTTGTCCGAGAACTGAAGGCAATCGACCAGCCGGATGCTGCTGTCCTCGCGGCGCCGGCAACGTTCGGAGTGCAGCGCGCGCGTTTTTTCCAATCGGCCCTCGCTCAGCAGCTCGCTCCACTCATCGTTCGGCCACTGTTCGAGGATCATGTCCGTGAAGGACATCTCGATGATCGTGATCAGACCGAAGAGCCACATGCGCACCGGCGGACGCTGAAGGTCGGTGAGTGTCACGATTCCGTTGACACGTCCGAACGCGGTCACGAACAGGCGCGGAGTCGCCGCGAGTCGCGTGACGAGTTCGTTGAGCGGCGCCTCGTCACCGATGATGTCGCCGGACTCGAACGCGCGTTGGTACCGACCGCAGGGCGCGTCGGTGTCCTTGACGTCCTCGATGCGGACGAACCCCACGACGTGGCCGCCACTGCGTATGCCCGCGAGCGCGAACACGCGCCGCTCCATGAGACGCAGGACCTCCGCCGCGGGCTGGTCCGAATCGAACGAAACCAGAGACTCGGCGATGTCCGAAACGCGGAAGGCATGCTCGAAAAGCCGGCGAAATCGGCTCTGGGATTCGAGGGTCACGGGCCCTATATACCGCACCAATCCCGGTTTCCGTGGGCGCGGCGGTTGGGCGGTCCCTTTCAGGGACACGACCGGCCGGGGGAGCCTTGAGATCCGCCGATAATCCACCGAAAGCCAAGTTGGAGGATCCTGATGCAAAACAGTCCGTGGGCCGGCGACGCAACCGCGACCAAGACGCCGAAAAAGACCGACCGCCCGCGCCATCCGCTCGAGCCGAAAGCCGGATGGGACGACGCGCCGCAGGTCGAGGAACAGGTTGATGGCGAGGCACGCTCAGCCGGCGTCCGCGACATCGTGAGCGGGGCGGTGCTGATCGGCATCGGTTTCGCGATGGGTGGCTCGATCTTTGCCGGCGACGATCCGACGATTCTCGACTGGATGTTCGATATCCTCGGATCCTTCTGGATTCTCAAGGGAATCGTGGCGATCGCGCGCTCGTAGCGTCGCTGCCCTAGCCGGTTCTCCGGTCCCGATGGTCCGCACACTCCGCGATCGCTATAACGGATCGCATGTTGTGCAAGGCGCTCTCCCTCCTTCTGATCGTTTCATCCCTCCTTCTGGTTCCCGCGTGCCGCAGCACGAAGTCGGAACCGCCCCTGCCCCGCGATGCGAGCGGGCAGGTCATTGACGACGGCACGTCTCGCCTCTTGGTTTCGCTGGCCGATCTTCGAAAACAGCTCGCGGGAATCTCCGATGATTTCCTCCAACTCTCCGGCTGGGCCGCGGCGAAGGTGCGGCGTGAAGACGACTCCTTCGAGGTCCATCGCGAAACCTTCCTCTGGGAGCGGTGGGCATTTGGGTTCAGGCGGCACATCCTCGCCATCGAAGACCCGCGTGTCGGTTGGATCGACATCTGGTCGCTTTCGTATCAGATCGAGGAGTTCGTGCGCGAAGGCGAAGGGGCCTTGGTGTTCGGCAAGGGACAGGAGACCGCTGTGGCGGCGAACGTGAAGTTTCGGGAGAAGGTCGAAGAGACCATGCAGCGATCCATGAGCCGGTCGCTGTACGCGAAGATCCAGCCCGCGATCAAGGGATGGGCCGCCAATCATCGGATGGTGAAAGGCACACGCACCATGCATCGCCCTGATCTTGAGTCCATGAGGGACCGTACGGGCATTGACCCCCTCGGCGCGGTGCTCTCCGTGCCCGTTGCGCCGTTCAAGGCGATCGGCGGCGCGTCTTCCGGCATCAAGGGAGCGCCCGAGGCCATTCGCTTCGCGGCGTCGACGCTCGGCGACACGGCCGAGCTACTGCCGCATCAGAGCCGCCTCGAGGCGATGCTGTTCATGCACGACATGCGCCGAAACCCGATCGTCGTCGACGCGATGGACAACGTGGACCGTGTCACAGAGGCCGTGGAAGCGGCGCCGGACAACATGACCCGGGTCTTGAACGAGACCCTGGACAACGCCAGCGAGAAGGTTGCACCGATCGTGGCGGACGCGAAGGCTGCGACCGGCGACATCCGCGAAGCGACCGAAAATGTGAGACAGGCCGTGGAAGATGCCAAGCGAGCGGTGGACAACGTTCGGCCGATGCCGAAGGAGATCGAGGCAGCGGTGAAGAGTATTCGCGAGGACCTTGAGGGCGCGTTGAACAGGTCTGAACCAATCCTGCTCAAATCGACCGCATTGTCCGATTCCGTGAGGTCCACGGTCCAAGAGGTCGCCGGTCTCATAGGCGACCTGAACACAAATGGAACCGCGTCGCGCGAGCAAGACGAGCCGTCCTTGCCGATGGACAAACTCCCCGACATGCTCGATGACGCACGCATCACCGCGGAGCAGGTTCGGTTAACCACGGCGGATCTGCGCGCCATGATGGCGCCGGAGGACATGGAGCGCACGATGACGGCAATGGGCGTGGTCGGTCGAGACTCGATCGATCACATCTCGTGGCGCGCGATCCAGGTCGCGCTGGCGATCTTCGGGCTGGCGATCGCCTACCGCTTCATTCGCTTGCGTTGGCTGAAAGGGTAGAGCAACCCGCAGCTACTTGTGCTCGTGACCGTGCTCGGGAGCCGCGAGCTTGCGGCCCTCGTAGGCCCGGTAGAACGCGCCGATCGCAGCGTGGAGCGCATTCGCGTGTGACGCATCGACGTTTTGTTTGCACTTCATCGCGGCGACCATTACGGCGTGGGCCGTGGTGAGCTTGGCCACGTACTTCGGGTCCTTCGCCTTGATGCGCTGGCTCATGAAGTACTGCGCGATCGTGTGCTGCGTTTTTGTAGCGTGGCTCTCCTTGGTCGCCACCCAGCGGGCAAGTTGGTTGTGCGACTGCGCGTCGGCCTTGCCGGCCAACGCATGGATCTGAGCCATCGCCTTCTGGATCGTCCTGTGGTCCTCGATCATCGACTCAAAGCGCAACGTATCGCCGTAGATGCCGCACGGCACTTCGCAATGGGCCGAGACTGAATCCTGGAGCCCGATGGCGAGGAAAACCGCGACGAGTAAGGGAAGGATGATGCGCTTCATGAGTTTCTCCTGCAGGTAGGCCACGCATTCTAGGCCATGGGATCAGCCCCGCTGCGTTCGTGTCGCGATCCTCAGTCAGCCGGCGCGTGCGCGGGGAGGGTCACAACCGGCGCCGGCGGATCCCACGGCCCCGGGTCGGCACGCTCGGGCACCCTCAGTTTCGGGTAGAGCGCCTTCGCGAGCGCCCAGCAGGATGCGTCCTGGCGGTCGTCCGTGTGATTGGTTTCGTCGCAGAGTTCGCTGAACCCGCGCAGGCCCTGGATGCACGCGCAGTAGGACTCGCCCCCGCGCTGGTTGTATTCGTCGCGCGCTCCCAACAAGTAGTGGCAGAGCTCGTGAGCGAGAACGTACATGAAACGTGGATGCTCCCACTGAATGCCGGTGGGTGGGAAGAGGATCCAGTCGCCGATGCGCCGGCCGGGGCGCTTGGTCCCGCGCCGCAGATCCGTGATGCGCGACAAGCGGGTCATGCCGTGCGCCCACGGGTGCGGGTTCACCGCCTGGTCGAAAAAGTCCTTCGTGATCATGATGTCCGCGAGATCCCACGCCGCCTTGTCCTGATGCACGGTGACCCGATGCAGGCTCATCTGTCCGTCCGTCACGTCGAACAGGATCCGATTCGCGCCGAGAACTCCGGTTCGGAGATTCTCGAGGTACTCGCCGCTCGGGCGGCCTTCGACCGAGATCACCAGATCGATCCCGTACCGCGGGCCGCCGCCCCCGTTCCGTTCGAACACCTTGACGCGGCTCTTGGCATGCGGCGGTTTCCCGTAGCGAACCTCGCCCGCCTGCGCGGACGGCGGGGGCGCCGATGTCTTGAGGGCGTGCGCGGCATCCCGAAAGAGCGCGAGCCGGGCGGCCGGGCGTTGCAGGACGGTCAACGCGATGGCGGTCGCGTAGATGCTCCCGCCCTTTTGTTCCGGGTCGGCCCACGACCCGTCGGGTTTCTGATCGTGCAGGAGCAGGTCCCGTGTGTGGCGGTGAAACGCCATGCCGGCGCCCGGCCCGGCGTGATTCATCGCGAGCGCCCCGAACAACAACGAGAACATCGCGTGTTCGCCGGTCGCGTCGATCGCGGGGAAGGTCTCGCGCAGGCGACGGTGGGCAGCCTCGACATCAGCCGCGCCGGTAGGCGCGTCAGGGGACGCGCAGCGTTCAAGGGCGAACAACGCACCCGCGGTGGCACCGGCCGTTCCGGCTTCCCCGCGCCGGCGCGGTTCGTAGACAAAGAGGCCGTCGCGTCCGCGGCACGAACGTAAGTAGCGCGCGCCACGCTCGAACGCCACCTTGGGGACCGCGACGCCGGTGTCGCGCAGATGGGCCAGTGCGACGAGCGCGCACTGGGTGGTCGCAAGCAGACGCCAACCCCGGCGCGTGCGCGGGTCGTGGCTGCGAAACTCGGGGCCGTAACCCCAGCCGCCCGACTCCGGATCCTGGATGCGCGCGAGATAGCTCGCGATGGCGGTCAAGATCTTTGGGAGTTCCCGGTTGGGCGAACGCCGGTGCGCCTCAGCGAGGAATACGGCCGCGAAGGACGTCTCGAAATTCGAGTACGCGAGAAAGAGGTGGTCGTTTCCGTCCGCTTGGCTGACCAGGCCGCTCTCGCGAGTGCGGCCCATCAGATACCGAACCGCCTTGGCGACCGCGCGCCCCTGTTTCGAATCCGGAGCCGGTTCCTGGCCGGCCGACAAGAGGGCGAGCCCCGAGAGCGCGGTGAGCGCGACACCGATCTCATCGATGGACCGCGTGAGCTCGCGACCGTCGGCGTTCTTTCTTACGCGCTCGTCATGCGCTTTGGCAAAGCGGCCGTCGCCGCGTTGTTGCGAGACGAGCCAACGCAGACCGCGTTTCAACGCGGGCTCGCATACCGAACAGCGTTTTGGGCATGCGGAGTCGTGGCTTCGGTGAAGTACGTTGCGTGCCGGTTTCGGCGCCTCGGGTTTCGTCACTGTTTCCGGCCGCCTCGGTTTCCACAGCTCGACATGTTTTTGCAGTGCGTGCTCGAGGTTCTCGGCATATCGCGCCGTCGACGTCGGACCAACGACGAGCTTGAGCGGGGAACCGATCGACGCGAACACGATGGACGCGGGGGACCCTTTCAAGTCGTACTTCTTGACCAACTTCGCGCGCTCGGCGGCACCGGGTTTCACGCACACGAATCGATCCAGAAGCGGCTGTAGCTTGCGACTGGCGAGCGTTCGCTTCAAACCCCGCGATGCCGAGCCGGACCCCAGGAGCACGCAGAGGATCGGGCGGCGTTTCGGTTTCGCGACCTTGCGTGCGTCTTTCAGTGACGAGTGCCACCGCGTCCCGTTTTCGCCCGCCGATGCAGAAGCAAGGATCACAAGAAGGCAGAGCGCGACGCGCGTCATGACACAGGATCTTACGCGCAGGTTCGCTCGAGTCGTGGCTGCCACGGGGATGAGAACGCACGCGCGGGCCGTTCCGCTGCGCGGTCGCCTATTCGGCCGTGTCCTCGGCCCCTTCGTTCGCTAGGCTGGGCGCATGAAACATGCACGAATCGCGATCGCATTTGTTTTGTTGGCCGGGATCGCGCTGGCTGCATCGGGCTGCGCCGACGCCGGCGCGGGGGAACCCGTCAAGCCGGCCAAGGGCTATGAACACGGCATCTTCGAGTTCACGACCATCCGCGCCACGCACGCGGATACCGAGACGGCACGCTGGATAACCGGTGACGAGGAGATCGACGTTTCGTCGGCCGAAGCGTTGGGGCTGGAACTCAAGGTCCCCGGGGGGGCCGCGCCCTCACGCACGATCCGCGTCCGCATCCTCGATCACCTGTCGTCGCAGGGTTGGGAACTCATCACGCGCAGCGACGTCGCGGTGGCGGCGGCAGCAGGCACCGGCATCGGTGAGCGCTACGTGTTTCGTCGGAAGCGTTGAGCCCGCGATCGCAGCGCGATCCGGCGACTTGGTCGCGGTGTCCTTTTCCTCCGCGAACGCCCGATGCGCCGCCGCGTGCCTAGAGATCCGCCGGCAGGTCGTCGACCACGCTGGCCTTGTAGGCCCAGTCGCTGTTCGGATGTTGTTCGCGCAACCGGTTCCAGCGCGATTTGAGCGCGGCCATGTCACGCTTGCCCTGCATGAAGAGCGCAACGCCCGCGTAGTAACCGGCCTCGGGCGCCGCTCGCGTGGAGGCGTGCTCGGTCTCGATCGCTTCGAAGGTTTCCAGCGCCTCGTCCACGCGCCAACGCGTCAGATGGTGCTGCCCCTGCGCCATCTTGAGTTCCGCGAGAAAGTCCGACCGGTCGAGCCAACCGACGGAGCGCCGGACTTCGCGACCCTTGCCGTCGGTGAAGCGCATCGTCGGCGCCCACGGCACAGGTTGGCCGCCGATCGCCTCTTTGAAGTCGGGGTGTTTCTCGAGCAACGAGATCTTCAGCCCGACAAAGTTGGCGGCGAGATAGGAATCGACCTCGGGATCCGGGTACACCACGGTACCCATGCGGTGGCAGCCCAGGCAGCCGTCCGCCCAGACGTACGAGAGCACCAGTTGACCGCGTTCGGCCGCCGCAGCGCGCGCTGCGGCCAACCCGTCATGCCATTGGAAATCCGCCATGCGCGACAGGATAGAGGATCACCCGTGGGAAGTCCCGATCACGCGAGCGCAACCCGGGCCGCTGCGCGCGCATGCGAAACCATCGCTTCGTCGATGATCTTTCCCTCGGCCCCGCCGATGTACCACCAGAGTCCGCCGACAGCCGCCGCGATCAGGAACAGCGCGAACAGGAGCGCGCCGAGCCGTCCGGGCCCGTAGCCGAGAAACGACGAGAAAAACGACAACACCGCGCCGCTGAAGATCAGCTTCAGGCCGAGGCCAATTTCGTCCCCGATGTCGGCTCTTTGTAGACCGACAAAAACAAACGCCGCGAAGACGGCGACGACGATGCCGATGGACATGGAGAGCGCGAAGATCAGACTCGATACAGGCTGCGCCTTCGCGACGGCTAAGATGGCTGCAATGGGTCCGACCCCGGCTTGCATCGCCCGTTTGGCGGGGATTGTGAGCAGCAGCATCATCACGAGTAGAAGCCCGGCGCCGATCGGGAGGATCAGGATCGAGACCTTGGTCGTGGTGAAGACGCGTTTTTGCGCCTGGTTGAGTGACTTGTCGTCCTCCATCGAGTCGAACAGGCTCACCACTGCGACCCGGTGAGGCTTTGGCCGGCGACCACCCTGTTGGCGGCGGTTTTCTGCGCTTGGCTGTCTTTCTTGCTTTCCCGCGAACGCAGGCGTCGCACGACGCGCTGCTTGTCCACTCCAACGCTCCCCTCGATCGTCTTGGTGAGCGGGGTCCAAGGCAGGAAAAATCCGGCGACCATGAGGCCGCACGCGACCATGCCAAGCAAAGACGTGAAGGCTCCTCCGGGGGGGGCTTGCTCGACCAGCCACGCGCGCACCTTAGCCGCGCGCGACCTCCGCGGCAACGCCGTGGCCCGCGTCCACGGTCGCCCGCTCCGTGAGCTATGGCCGACAAGTCCGCCGTCTGGCAAACAACCAAACCCCATCTCAGACGCTTCGAACTCATAGCTCCAACCGCGTCAGCGGTTGGGCAAACAACACATTTTCATTAGTGGCGCCTCCGGCGCCACTAATGAAAATCCCGGCTTCGCGGATGGACCGGTTGCGTCGTGAGGTCCGGCCGCCAGAGTTCCTGGGCGATGAGATGGATCACACCGTCTTGGATTTGCAGCTTGCCGGTCACTCCCAAAAAGGACTCGGTTTTGGCCACAACCGCGAAACGTTCGAAAACCTGTTGCCACAACACGAGATTCACGAAACCGGTTTCGTCCTCCAGCGTCATGAACGTGACGCCGCCGGCGGTGCCGGGCCGCTGCCGGCAGATGACGATGCCGGCGTAGCGCACACGTTGGCCGTCGCGCATGCCGTTTATGACCTGCGCCGGCCGAAGACCGCGGCGCAACAGGATCGGACGAAGCGGCCCGAGCGGATGATCCCGCGTGCTGTGGCCGCCGGCGCGAAAATCCCAGCTCACCTCCTCGAAATCCGAGAGCGGCGAAAAGCGCGGCGTCGGTTCAGCCACTTTCAAAGGCAACGTGCCGGAATCCGCGTCCGCCCCCGAGGCCCAGGGTTGGTGTTGCGCCATGTCCCAAAGCGCCGCCCGTCGCGCGGCCTGAAGCGGTAAGAGCGCGCCGGCGGTGGCGAGTTTCCTCCGCGCGCCGGAGTTGAGCGCGGTGCGCGCACGAAAGTCCTCGATGGACGCAAACGGACGCGCCCGGAGGATCGTATTGGCGTCGTCCTCGCGCAGCCCCTTGATGTAACGAAACCCCATGCGAATGGCGTAACCGGGGTGCGCGAGCGGCCCCTCCGGAGAGCCATCCGCAGCGTGTGCGGCGCGCGGATCCCGAACGTGCCCGAGAGGTTCGAGCGTGCAATCCCAATCGCTTTGCTGCACATCCACAGGCAGGAACTCCACGCCGGCGCGTTTCGCGTCCTCGATGATCGTGGAGGGCGCGTAAAACCCCATCGGCTGCGCGTTCAAAAGGCCGCACGTGAACTCGATGGGGTAGTGGCATTTGAGCCACGAGGTTGCATACGCAATGAGCGCAAAGGATGCCGCGTGGCTTTCCGGGAAACCGTACTCGCCAAACCCGCGGATTTGATCGAACACCGCCTCCGCGAACTCGCGCGCGATTCCCTTTTTCGCCATGCGCCCGACCAACCGTTCGCGGTGGCGCTCGATGCGCCCGGTTTTTCGCCACGCCGCCATGTCGCGACGAAGCTGATCCGCTTCGCCGGGTGTGTAGTCTGCCGCGACCACGGCAAGCCGCATGACCTGTTCCTGAAACAGCGGTACGCCGAGCGTCTTTTTGAGCACCGGTTCGAGGCATTCGTGCGGGTAGGTGACCGGCTCCTCTCCGTTCCGCCGCCGCAGGTAGGGATGCACCATGCCGCCGGTGATCGGCCCGGGCCGCACGATGCTGATCTCCACAACGAGGTCGTAGAAATTGCGTGGGCGCAACCTAGGCAGCATGGCCATCTGCGCGCGGCTCTCGATCTGAAAGACGCCGACCGTTTCGCCGCAGCAAACCATGTCGTAGGTCGGTTCGTCGCCCTCGGGAATCGTCGCGAGGGAGAGATCGACCCCGCGATGTTCGCGAATGAGAGTGAGTGTGCGGTCGACGTGCGAAAGCGCGCCGAGGCCGAGCAGGTCCACCTTGAAGAGGCCCACGTCCTCGACGTCGTCTTTGTCCCACTGGATGACGGTGCGGTTTTCCATCGAGCCGTTCTCGATCGGCACGAGGTCGAACACCGGTTCGTGGCCGAGCAAAAAACCGCCGGGATGGATCGAGAGGTGGCGCGGGAAGTCCTGGATCTCCTCGGACAGATTCATGAGGTGGCGGCACGCGCTGCTTTGCGGATCGAGCGCCGCGCGCCGGAGTTGCTTGTCATCCACCGCGTCCGCGTGCGCGTGCAATTTGGCCAACCGGTCAAGCGACGTCTCCTGGATCCCGAGGACCTTGCCGACGTCGCGCACCGCCGAGCGCTGCCGGTAACGAATGACGTTGGCCACCATCGCCGCGTGGTCGCGGCCGTATTTTTCATAGACGTGCTGAATCACCTCTTCGCGCCGCTCGTGCATGATGTCCAAGTCGATGTCCGGTGGCTCCGCGCGCTCCTTGGACAAAAAGCGCTCGAACAAAAGATCCACGCGCGTTGGATCGACCGCCGTCACACGCAGGCAGTAACAAACCGCCGAGTTCGCCGCCGACCCGCGGCCCTGGCACAAAATCCCCTGATCGCGGCAGTAGCGAACGATCTCCCACATCGTGAGGAAGTAGCCGCAGTAGTCGAGCTCGTCGATGAGCGCGAGCTCTTTTTGGATGAGCGTTCGCACCTTGTGGGGGACACCGTCGGGATAACGCTCCTTCGCACCGCGCCAGGTGAGGTCCTCGAGCCATTGCGCCGAGGTTTTGCCGTCGGGCAACCGCTCCGACGGATAGCGATACCGCACCTCCGAAAGTGAAAACGTGCAGCTGGATGCGATCTCGCGCGTGCGCTCGACCGAACCCGGGTCGTCCTCGAACAGCGCGTTGAACGCATAGGGTGTGAGCAGCGCGTGCTCGGAGTTCGGTTGGATCCTTCGGCCGGCCGTGGTCAGCGTCACCCCGTGGCGGATGCAGGTGAGCACGTCCTGTAGCGGCCGGCGCGCGGGGGTGTGATAGAGCACTTC
>JAZFYD010000230.1:0-5850 GCA_036443405.1 Planctomycetota bacterium | reverse complement strand
AGCAAAACGGAAACTCCTTGGGCCGGACCGCCTTGTCGGTGGTGACTTGCTTCCGGCAAGTAGGGCAGGGGGCGGTATCCGGGACGGACATGGGCGACTAGTTTACGGATTTTCCACCGCGACGCCCGTTGCCGGTAAAACGACGGTCCGTGGATTACGACGCGCTGGGCCTCCATCAAAACTACGCGACGGGCCGGGCGATGAACGCGATTTCAAGAGCGCTTTGGATGCACGTCGTCGAAGAGCACTTGCCCGCGGGGGCTCGGCGGATTCTCGATGTCGGTTGCGGGACCGGACGTTTCGCGCGGCCGATGGCCGAGCGGTTTGGTGTTTCAGTGATCGGTGTGGAACCGTCGCGCGGCATGCTCGAGCAGGCGGAACCGCATGCGGCGTTTCTCAGGCTGCGCGCCCGCGCCGAGGCGCTGGCGGTGTCGGAGCGATCGATAGACCTCGTGTTCCTGTCGATGGTCATCCACCACATCGAGGACCACACGCGCTTCGCCTCGGAACTCGGCCGCGTGCTCATACCCGGCGGCCGGGTACTGATCCGCAACTGCTTTCGTGGCCGCATGGCGCAGATCTGTTTTTTTCGATACTGCCCCGCGGCGTTGCGCGTCGAAAACGAGCGCATGCCGAGCGTCGAGCAGATCGAGAGTGCATTCAGCCCTGCGGGGTTGCGACGCGTCGCGCTCCGCACGGTGTTGCAGACAACGGACCGGAACATGCGCGAGCATTGCGTGCGGCTGCAGAAGCGAACGATGTCGACGTTTCGGTTGATGACCGAAGACGAGATCACCGACGGACTCGAGGCGTTTCGACGAGCCGCGGAAGCCGACACATCGGGCGATCCCGTCATCGAGGGGATCGACATGCTGGTGTTCGAGCGAGTGTGATCGCTCGTCACGGAGGCCGTCGGGGGCGTCGAACGCCAACCGAACGCGGCAGCCCTCATCCCGTTCTAGAGTTCTTGCGGATCAGTAGGGACGGGCTGTCGGAGAGATTGCCACCTTCGAATTCAAAGAGGGAGCAACAGACTCGGAGTCGACACGGATCGCGCCGGAACGCCTCCGTGTCTCCGTGCCTCTGTGGTCCCCTCTTCTTCAGGCTCCGCTTTAGTCGCTCGACTTCGAGGGCTTCGACTCGCTCTTGCTCTCCGACTTCTTCGAATCGCTGGAACTGCTCGAGTCGGACTTGCTCTCGCTCGACTTCGAGTCGCTCTTCGAGTCGCCGCCGTCGGATTTGCCGCCGCGCGAGCGCTTGTAGTCGGTCTCGTAAAAGCCGCTGCCCTTGAAGATGATGCCGGCGCCGGCGCCGATGAGGCGGCGCAACGCATCCTTCTCGCACGACGGGCACGTCACGAGCGGATCCTGCGACATCGAATGGAACTCCGCGAAAGCGTGGCCGCACTCCTCGCAGACGTAGTCGTACGTCGGCATCAGGCCTGCTCCCCCACCGTTGCGTCGTCGCCGGTTTCGGGATCGCCTTCGACGTCCGCCTCCGCCGTCTCCGGTTCGTCGGCCATCTCCGGCATGGCCATCGCGATTTGCACGCGGCTTGCGCGAAGAACGCGGTCGTGCAGCATGTAGCCGCGCTGCATCTCGGCGAGCACGGTGCCCGCAGGATGCTCCTCGGAAGGTTGCATGCCGACGGCCTCGTGGAAGCGCGGGTCGAATTGCTGGTGTAATGCGTCTATCGGTTTCATGCCCTTGTCGCCAAGAACACGAAGCAGGTCCTTGAGCGCGAGTTCGACGCCGCCTTTGATCTCGTCGGCGTCCCCGGCCGCCTCGATGGCGAGGCCGAGCGCGTCGAGAGACGGAATCAGTCTCCGGCAGAGGTCCTCGATCGCGTACTGCTGTCCGGCCGCGCGCGCGCGCTCTGTCCGCTTGCGGTAGTTGTCCAACTCCGCGAGCGTGCGCACGTAGCGATCCTTCCAGTACTCGACCGTAGTCTCCGGATCGATGGCTTCGACCCCTTCGGCCGGAGCTTCCGCTTCGACGACCTGCTCCACGGTCTCCTCGACCGCCTCCGCAGGTTGCGCTTCTTCCTCGCGCTTTTTCTTACGTTTCATCATGACTATTCGAATTCAGTCGCTTCAACGCCGTCAGGCGTTGAGCCAACAACACTGCGCGGTCACGCGTTGAGCAGGCACTGCTCATTCAAAGATCTCGCGAACCTTCTCGAGGAAGCTCTTGCGCTTGGCGCCGACATGCTGCTCTTCGAGCGAGGCGTACTTGCGCAACAACTCTTCCTGCTCATCCGCCAGTTTCGTCGGAACCTCGATCACGACCCGCACGTGTTGGTCGCCGGTTCCGTAGCCGTCGAGATTCGGAAGCCCGCGGCCACGCATCCGGAGACGCGTTCCCGACTGCGTGCCCGCCGGAATCTTGAGTTCCGCGCGCCCGTCGAGCGTCGGCACTTCGATGTCCGAGCCGAGCGCGGCCTGCGCAAACCCGATCGGCACTTCGATCAGAAGATCGTCGGTTTCGCGCTGGAACAGCGGATGGCGCCGAACATGGATCTCGCAGAACAGATCGCCGCGCGCCGAGCCGCGGGGGCCCGCTTCGCCTTCGCCGCTGACCCGAAGCTGCATGCCGGTCGCGACACCCGGCGGGATCGTCACATGGATCTCGTGCCGCTCGGGTTTGCGTCCCTGGCCGCGGCAGTTGTCGCACGGCGTCTCGATCACCTCGCCGGTGCCGTGGCAACGGTTGCACGTGCTGCGCATGGCAAAAAAGCCTTGCGAGCGCACGGTCTCGCCACGGCCGCCGCACGCGGCGCAACGCACGGGTGACGTGCCCGGTTTTGCGCCGCTGCCGCGACATGTGCCGCAGGTCTCGTTGCGCGTGATCTCGATGCGTTTTTTCGTGCCGCCGCGCACCTCTTCCAGAGTGATCTCCAGATCCACCTTCAGGTGCGCGCCGCGGCGCGTGCGACCGCCACCGCCGCCGAAAAACTGCTCGAAGATGCCGCCGCCACCTCCGCCACCACCACCGCCGAAGACATCGCCAAACGCGCTGAAGATGTCCTCGAACGATCCGAACTGTCGCGAGTTGCCGCCTACACCGGCGTGACCGAATCGGTCGTACCGTTCGCGCTTCTGCTGATCGGACAACACTTCAAAAGCCTCGGCAGCCTCCTTGAAGTGCTCCTCGGCTTCGGAGTTACCCGGGTTCTTGTCCGGGTGGTACTTCAGCGCCACCTTGCGATAGGCACGCTTGATCGCGTCCCCTTCCGCGTTCTTGGGAACGCCGAGTATCTCGTAGAAGTCGCGTTTTTCGGCCATCGGTTGGCATCGGTTCAGGGTGAGATGAAAAAAGCGGGGGCACCAAAGGCCCCCGCCGTGATCGTCAATTCGGGACGGGGCTAGGCGATCGCTCCGGCGGCCACCTTGTCCTTATCCTTCAGTTCGGTGATTACGGTCTCCGTCGTGAGCATGAGCCCCGCGCGGCTGGACGCGTTTTGCAGCGCGACACGAACGACCTTGACGGGGTCGATGACGCCCATCTCGATCAGATCGCCGTACTGCTTCTTCAGCGCGTCGTAGCCGAAGCCAACCGAGTCGTTCTCCTCGATCTCCGCGCACACCAGCGAACCGTTCTCGCCGGCGTTGTCCGCGATGGTCTTGAGCGGAAGCACGAGCGCGTCCCTCAGGATGCGTGCGCCGATCGCTTCGTCGCCTTGGAGCTTCACGCCGGCAATGGCATCGCGGGCGCGCAAAAGCGCCACACCACCGCCGGGCACGATGCCCTCCTCGACGGCCGCGCGCGTTGCGTTGAGTGCATCGTCCACGCGGAACTTACGCTCCTTCATCTCGGTCTCGGTGTTCGCCCCGACCTTGATGACGCCGATGCCACCGCTGAGCTTCGCGAGGCGCTCCTCGAGCTTCTCGCGATCGTAATCGCTGGTCGACTTCTCGATCTGCGTGCGCACCTGCGCGATACGCTGCTTGATCGCCGCCTTCTCGCCGGCGCCGCCGACGAGCGTGGTCTTGTCTTTGTCGACGATGACCTTCTCGACGAGGCCGAGATCTTCCAGCGTGATGTTCTCGAGCTTCTTGCCGAGATCCTCGCTGACGAACTGGCCGCCGGTCAGGACGGCCATGTCCTCCATCATCGCCTTGCGACGGTCGCCGAAGCCGGGCGCCTTGACGGCGCAGCACTTGAGGATGCCACGGAGCTTGTTGATGACGAGCGCCGCGAGCGCTTCGCCCTCGACGTCCTCGGCCACCAGCAGAACAGGCTTGCCGCTTTGCGCGACCTGCTCCAGCACCGGCACGAGATCGCGCAGGGACGAGAGCTTCTTTTCGAAGAAGAGCACGTGGCAGTCCTCGAGCGTGCAGTTGAGCTGCTCCGGGCTGGTCACGAAGTACGGCGAGATGAACCCCTTGTCGAACTGGAGACCGTCTACGGTTTCCAGGGTCGTCTCGACGCCCTTGGCCTCTTCGACGGTGATGACGCCGTCCGTGCCGGCCGCCTCGACCGCCTGCGCCAGAAGTTCCCCGATGGAGGCGTCCTGGTTGGCGCTGATCGTCGCGACCTGTGCGATCTGCTTGGAGCCCTCGATCGCAACCGACAGCTCCTTGAGTCGGCTCACGACGGCCTGCGTGGTCTTCTCGAGACCGCGCTGGATCAGGACGGGGGCGGCACCGGTGGCGAGCGCCTTGAGGCCCTCGCGATAGATCGCTTCCACCAAAACCGATGCGGTCGTCGTTCCGTCGCCGGCGTCGTCGTTGGTCTTGGAGGCAACCTCCTTGACCATCTTCGCGCCCATGTTCTCGAAGGGATCCTCCAGTTCGATCTCCTTCGCCACGGTGACACCGTCCTTGGTGACAACGGGATTGCCGAAGGACTTCTGGAGGATGACGTTGCGGCCGCCGGGGCCGAGCGTCGTTTTGACGGCGGCAGTGATTGCCTGCACACCTTTGAGCACCGCCTGGCGCGCTTCGTCTTCGAACAGCATTTGTTTCGCCACGATTACTCCTGTTCGAACTTCGCGAGCACGTCCTTGACTTCGAGGATCTTCAGCTCTTCGCCTTGGACCTTGATGTCGGTGCCTGCGTATTTGCCATAGATGACCCGGTCGCCGGCGTTGAGCGGCGGCGGAACGCGATCACCCTTGGATTCGATGAACTTGCCGGGACCGACCGCGATCACCTCGCCCTGAAGCGGCTTCTCTTTCGCGGTGTCCGGGAGATAGATGCCGCCCGCCGACTTCTCATCGGCCTCAATCGGCCGAACGACGATACGGTCCTGGAGGGGTCGAATTTTGGTGCTCATTAATAGTCGTCCATTCCGTGGTCGTGATGGTGATGATCGTCCTCCGCCTTCTCGGGCACATCCGTGATGATCGCCTCGGTGGAGATGAGCATGTTTGCGACCGACACCGCGTTTTGCAGTGCGGTGCGCGTCACCTTCGTGGGGTCGATGATGCCCATTTCGAAGAAGTCGCCGGTCTCGCCCGTTGCCGAGTTGAAACCGAACGCGCCCTCGCCGCTCCTGATCTTTCTAACCGTGAGGGCGCCGTCGTATCCGGCGTTCTCGGCGATGAGCGCCGCGGGAACCGAGAGGACGCCGCGCACGATGTTGACGCCGAGATTCTCGTCGCCTTCGAGCGTGAATTCTTCGAGCGCTTTTTCGGCGCGAACGAGGGCAACGCCGCCGCCGGGGAGGACACCCTCCTCGATGGCCGCACGCGTGGCGTGCAGGGCGTCTTCGACGCGTGCCTTCTTTTCCTTCATTTCGCTCTCGGTGGCCGCGCGCACGTTGATCTGGGCCACGCCGCCGGAGGGCCTCGCGGGGCGCGGGTGGAGCGGCGGGCGGTCGGGATCGCGGGGGGTGCGGGCGGTGGCGG
>JAZFYD010000229.1:0-4918 GCA_036443405.1 Planctomycetota bacterium | reverse complement strand
CGCGTTGCGGCGCGAGTACGTCGACCTGGCGATGACGGGCCGCCTCGTCGCGGCGCGGGTCGACTTGCAGCAGACGACCGACCGATCCCTCACCGTCATGCGGCGCCTGGTGCAGGCGGCGCAGGCCACCGCGCTGGACGTTCGCGAGTTCGAGCTCGAGACGTTTCGCGCCGAAGCGGAGGGTCTCGGCGCGGTGCAGCGGGAGGCGGATGCGCAGTCGCGCCTCGGCGGGCGCACCGGCGTGACCGCCGAAGCGTTCCGCGCCGCCGAGCTTCCCGCTTCGCCGGCGGACGTGCCCGCACTCGAGGCGCTCCAGCAGCTCGCGCTGTCGGACCATCCGGATCTCGCGCGTCGCCGTGCCGAATACAACGTCGCGGAGAAGGAACTCCGTCTCGAGTACGCGCGGCAGTATCCCGACCTGAACATCGGGATGACGTACGAGCGCGTGCAGGGGGTGGACCAATACGGACTCGGCGTCGGGATCGAGATTCCGTTGTTCGATCGGAACCAGCCGGGCATCGCGCGCGCAAAGGCGCATCGCGCGCAGATCCGTGCCGCATTCGAGTCCGAGGTGGAGCGCCGTCTCGCAGCGATCGAGGCGGCACGCCGGCGACTCACGGCCGCGCGGAACACGTTCGATGTAATGCAACTGAAAATCGCGCCCGCCGCGGAACTCACGCTCAAACTCGCGCGCACGGCCCTCGAAGCCGGCGCCGCGGACGCGCTGCGTTTTCTGACCGTGGTGCGGCAGCAGCGGCTCTTGCGGATCGAGATCCTGGAAGCCGAGGGGGCCGTGTATCAGGCCTGGAGTGATCTGGAAAAAGCCTGCGGCGCGCCGCTCCTCATCTTCGAGGGCGAGCCGAAGGCGCCGGGAAGTTCGATGTCGAAGCCAAGTGATGAAGACGGCGGGGCGGCGAAGACGCCGAAGTCCGAGAAGGAGAATTCGTGATGCAACGCAACATCGGAGTTGTGATCGTCGGCTGTGTACTCGTTGTCATCGGCATCGCCAGCGGTTGGTACGCCGCGAAACAAGGCGAGGTGCAGGAGGAGGACGAGCACGCCGCGCATGCCGAGTCCGGGCTTTCCGAACAAGCGCTTGCGAACCTTGGAGTCGAGATCGGTAAGGCGGAACTGCGCACGTACCAACGCACGGTCAACGTCCAGGGCACCGTCATCGATGCTCCGCTCAACCTCCAGCCGGTTCGTGTGCAAATGGGCGGGATCGTCCGCAAGCTTTACACGGCGCCGGGCGAACTGGTTCGCGCCGGCGATCCGATCGCGAGTGTGGTGCGGCAGCCGATCGCGCGGCCGTCGCTATCGCTGACCGCGGACATCCTCACACCTGTGAGCGAGCAGCTCCATGAGTCCGTCGCGGCGTTGCGGACGGCGTCTGCCGCCCACGGTGTCGTGGAACGGGAACTCGCGCGCGTCCGCAAGTTCGCCGAGGCGGACCCCGACGGTCTCCCGATTCTTCCGCGCAAGACCCTGATCGATCTGGAGTACGACCTCGCGCGTGTTGAGCAGGACAAGAAGAACGCCGAGCAGGAACTCGAGCGGCACGGGCTCACCAAGGCGGAAATCGAGGCGGTCCGAGGTGGCGCGCATGCGCCGCCGAACCAAAGGCTCTGGAAGCGCGCGCTCCAACACAACTCGCTGTGGGGCGCGACCGAGGAAGCGATCCTGGCGAAGCTCCCCGAAGCGGCGCGCGACCAGCCGTGGGCCATCGCGGCCATCGGAGAGTTGAGCGCGGCGGGTTTGACGACGATGGAGCTTGCCCGCGCGCTCGAGTCCGAGGTGGCCATGAGCCAGCGGTTTGTCGAGGCGGCCGCGTTGATTCTGACCGGCAGCCCGGTGGAACGGGTTCGCCTGCTCGCGGCGCATGGAGCGCTCGAACCGATCATGATTTTGCGCGCGCCCAAGGACGCCGAGGACTGGGACGTGTCCGAGATTCACGTGAGTCTCGGCGATCTGCTGCAGGCCGGGGATGCTGTCGCGGACTTGCACGATCCGCGCAAGATGTGGATTCGTCTCGAGCCGGTGGGCGCCGAGTTGGGCGCCGTCGCAAAGGCGGTCGAGGCGCAGACCGAAGTGTCCGCTCACCCGCTGCTTGCGGGAACGGGACCGGCCCTGACGAAGCTGCGGATCGCCCGCATGGAGACTCGAGGCGCCCAGGAGGAACGCGGCGCCCTCGCGTTTGTCTACGCGAACAACACACCGGTGCCCCGGGCGGGCTCCGGAGAGAAACGGCCGGGGCCACGCAGCTGGAGGTTGCGCGTGGGGCTGCGGTACCTCATCGCGGTGCCGGTCGAGGTCTATGAGAAACGCTTCGTGCTGCCGCTCGCGGCGGTAACGATGGACGGCGCCGAACGCGTCGTGATGCTGCCCGATGGCGCGACGTTCCGGCCGCAGGCGGTGCATGTCGAGTACGAGGACGACAAGATCGTGGTGCTCGCCAACGACGGGAGCCTGTTTCCGGGTGACCCGGTCGTCATACGGGGCGCGTTTGCGCTCGGGTTGGCGCTGCAGGCGGGCAGCGGGGCGGTAGATCCCCACGCCGGCCATGACCACGGCTAGGTGCTGCGATGCTGAACCGACTCATTCGTTTCTCGCTGCGCTACCGCGCGGTGGTCTTATTCGCCGCGCTGACCGTCGCGATTGCCGGCGGTTTCGTCGCGGACGATCTGCCGATCGACGTGCTGCCGGATCTGAACCGGCCCACGGTGACGATCCTGACGGAGGCGCACGGACTCGTGCCCGAAGACGTGGAGCAACTCGTCACGCGCCACATCGAACAAGCCGTCAACGGCGCCACGGGTGTCGAGCGCGTGCGCAGCAGCTCCGGCCTCGGCCTGAGCGTCGTGTACGTGGAGTTCGACTGGGACACCGAGATCTACCGCAACCGGCAGATCGTTCAGGAGAAACTCCAGCTCGCGCGCTCCCAACTTCCGCCCGGCGTCGTGCCGCAGATGGCGCCCATCGCGTCGATCATGGGGCAGATCCAGCTCATCGGCATACGCAGCAAGAGCGGCGACACCGACCCGACGGAGATCCGCGCGTTTGTCGATCAGACGATCAAACTGCGGCTGCTTTCGGTTAAGGGTGTCGCGCAGGTCGTTTCGATCGGCGGGGCGGCGCGGCAGCTCCAGGTCATCGCCGATGCCGACAAGCTTCGCGCCTACGACGTCGGCATCGAACAGCTCGCGGAAGCGATTCAAGACGCCAACCACAGCGCGTCCGGCGGTTTCCTGAACCTTGGGCCGCGCGGTCCCATCGTGACGATGACCGGTCTCCTGCGTAACGCGTCGGAGCTCGAGCAAGCCGTCATCAGCCAGGACGCCGTCCGCCCGGTCCGTGTGGGGGATGTCGCGCGCGTCGAGTTCGGCCCGGCGGCGATCCGTACCGGTGATGCGGGGGTAAACGGAACGACAGGGGTCATCCTGGTCGTTTTCAAACAGCCCGACGTCGACACGATGGTGCTGAGCGGCCGCATCGAGACCGAACTCGATAGCATTGCACGGACTCTTCCCGAGGACTTCGAGATCCTGCCGGCGATCTACCGCCAAGCCGACTTCATCGAACGCGCGATCGACAACGTGACTGGAGCGGTGCTCGACGGTTCGATCCTCGTCGTCGTCATCCTGTTGTTGTTCCTGCTCAACGTGCGCACGACGGCGATCACTCTGACGGCGATCCCGCTTTCGATCGCAACGACCGTGCTGGTGTTCAAGCTGCTCGACGTCTCCATCAACACGATGACCCTTGGCGGGCTCGCGGTCGCCATCGGCGCGCTAGTGGACGACGCGATCGTGGACGTCGAAAACGTCTTCCGAAGATTGCGCCAGAACCGGGAAGCGGGTTCCCCGCGGAAATCCATCGTCGTGGTGTTCCGCGCGTCCGCCGAGGTGCGCAAGCCGATCCTCATCGGGACGTTGGTCGTCACGGCGGTCTACCTGCCGCTGTTCGCGCTATCCGGAATGGAGGGCCGGCTGTTCACGCCGATCGGCGTGGCGTACATCGTCAGCATTCTCGCGTCGTTGCTTGTGTCGCTCACCGTAACGCCGGTGCTGTGCCATCTGTTGCTGTCCAACTCGAAAGCGATGGGATCCGGGGACGGGGCGCTGGTGCGTTATCTAAAGCGCGGGGCGGAACGCATCATCCGCCTGAGCCTCTCCGCGCCGATCGTGATCGCGACGGTGTTGGCGGCGTTGGTGCTCGGTGGCATGTGGATCCTGTACCAACGCGGTTCGGAATTCCTGCCACCGTTCAACGAAGGATCGGCGCAGATCAACCTCGTGTTGCCGCCCGGTACGAGCCTGGAAACGTCCGATGGCTTCGGGCGCCGCCTGGAGACCCTCGTGATGGGGGTCGAGGGAGTTGCGTCGGCGGGTCGCCGGACGGGCCGTGCCGAGGGCGACGAACACGCCGAGGGCGTGAACTTCACCGAGTGCATCGTGTCGTTCGACCCGGATTCGGGTCTCACGCGCGAGGAGGTACTGGCGGACATCCGCGGGAAGATGGCGCACGAGTTCCCCGGCGTCGCGACGTCCGTGGAGCAGCCCCTCGCGCACCTGCTGTCGCATCTTCTATCGGGCGTGACGGCGCAGGTCGCGATCAAGATCTTCGGGCACGATCTTTCCGTGTTGCGGCAAACCGCGGCGCAAGTGCAGGGAGCGCTGGCCGGTATCCCGGGGGTCGTCGACCTGACGACTGAACCGCAGGTGCTGGTCGAACAGATCGAGGTGGCGCCAAAGCGTGCGGAGATGGCGCGGCTCGGACTCGACGTGCATCACGTTGCCGAGACCGTCGATCTCGCGCTGGAAGGCGCCGAGATTTACCGAATGATCGTCGGGCAGTACTCCTACCCGATCGTTTTGCGCCTGGAGCAGAAGGACAGCAAGGACCTGCCGGCGATTCGCAA
>JAZFYD010000228.1:0-5681 GCA_036443405.1 Planctomycetota bacterium | reverse complement strand
GTGCTACGCGATGTTGGGAACTCGGTCACACCGGAAAACGATTCGCTGGATCGTTTTCCGGCTATCGCGCGTTCGGGCTCACTTGCCTCGGTCCCCTGCTTACCAGGCACCGATCGCGGGTGGTCGTGGTTGCGCGTTCGATCAACCTAGATCGATCCAATCGCCCTGCAACGCTACGCCGGCTCCCGCAGCTTCGATTTCGGCGCGGGCGTTGGAATCCGGGTCGAGCACCGGGTTGGTGTGGTTGAAGTGCAGGAAGCGGACCTTCTCGGCCTGCTCCGGCTTCAACCGGTCCAGCGTTTCGCGGATCGGAGGGTGGGGGACGTCGGCGCCGCGCGGGCCGAGTTCTTCGCGGGTGAAAAACGAGCCGTCGATCAGGGCGATGTCGCAGCCCTTCAGCAGGTTCGCGGGTTCCCCACTCGGCCACGCATCGATGTCGGGCAAGAACAGGAGGCTCTTGCCGTGAAGCGCGCGGACCGTGAACGCGACGGTGTCCGCGTACTCGTTTCTGTGCGGAACCTGCGCCCACTCGATCGAGAGCGCCGGCTCGAACTCCCAGGAGCCCTTGTTTCCAGACAGCGCCTGATAGTCCACGTGGCGGTGGCGTTCGAGCAGCTCCCAGGGCGCGTTGCCGCGCAGGAACTTGCGCATCTTCTGCGTGGAGTACACGGGCACGTTCGGCGTTCCCATGCCCTCGCGGCCCAGGTGCATCAAGCCGGTGTAGTGGCCGTAGTGCGCGTGCGTCAGGAAGATCCCGCTCGGAAACTCCGGCAGCATGCGGATCTGGTGGGGGAGATCGGGGGTCGCGTCGATCAAGTACGTCTTGCCCGAGTCCGCGACGATGCCCAAGCACGCGACATGAAGCGGCGCGTCGCGGTGCCGCTCGCAGTTTTGGCACGAACATCCCACGTGGGGGATGCCGGCGTCCTGCGCCACGCCCAGAATGCGCACACGTGTCATGTCCGACATTGTGCGCGATGGTCCGCTCGCGCTGCGGGCAAAAAAAGCCCGGCTTGCGCAGCAAACCGAGCCAAACGGTTGGATAGAGGGGGTGTATTTTCTGAGGCTCCAACGGCGTCAGCCGTTGGGCAAGCGATCACGACATCGCGGCGCGCATCGCCTCGCCGTACTCGCGAAAGCGGAACGACTCCATCGTCGCCGCCAGCTCTTCCGTGTTTTCCGGGCCGCACTTCGCGACGTCCATGAGGAGGTCGTTGCGCGCAACGACGAACGGCTCGACGCCGCGCTCTCCGGCGGCCGTCCCCCGCCACTTGCGCAGTGCGTCATAGCGAACTTTCACGTCGGGCGGCAACGGAGCGCCGTTTTGCGCCTTGCGCTTGGGCCGCGCCGGCGCGCGCTGGGTCTTCGCCTTGCGTACCAGATCGCCCACCTGGCGGCCGTAGCGGCGCCAGAAGTTCTCGGGTGTGCCATCGATCCTGTGGGTCGCGCGCTTTTTCGCGATGGTGACCAGCGCGCTGTCCGCGACGATGCGGTACGGCGCGCGGTTGCGCCGGTCCGCCAGCTCGTGGCGAAAGAGGTAGAGCGCGCTCAGGATCGACAGTCCCGTGTCGTCCAGCTCCTTGGCGCCGTTCATCCGGCGGAAGCCATCGGGATCAAACGGATCGGGAGTCCACGAACGGCCCGCGATGCGTGCGCACTCGGTTTCGATCTCCTCGATGCGTCCAACCTCGGCGGCCCGCTCTTTCAACTCGCCGGCGAGCCCGATCAGATAGCGCGTGTCGTTCGCGGCGTACTCGATCTGCTCCTCGGACAGCGGCCGGCGGCTCCAGTCGCTGCGCTGCATCCGCTTGTCCAGCTTGACGTCGAAGCGGGTCTCGAGGACGCCCGCCAGCGAATACGGCGGGGTGCCGAGGATGAAACACGACACCTGCGTGTCGAACAGCCGCGCGATCCGCCACCCGAACTCGTGCTGCATGTGGATGACGTCGTTTTCCGCGGCGTGCAGGATGACCTCGCGTTTCTCATCGGCCAGAATCTCGCCGAATCCGTCGAGCGGGAACCCGGCCAGCGGGTCGAGAATGAAGTCCTCGCCGTCGACGGTGATCTGCAGGAGGCAGATCTTCGGCCGGTAGGCGAAAAAGGAGTCCGTCTCCGTATCGAGAGCGAGGGACGACGATTTTCGTAGGGCCGGCAGCGCTTCCTGCCAGGCGGACTCCGTGTCGATGAAGGTGGGCAAGCCCGAGATTCTATCGGTCGCCGCCCGCTTCTACATCGGTCTTCGCGGCGCCGGCAGTTTGGCCGCTGGCGAGCCAAGCGCGATAGACCCGCTCGCGTTCGCGCGCCCGCTGTCCGGAGCGGTATCCGCGGGTCTCACCGGTAATGGTGACGAGCGCGCGCAGCGCAGCGAGGCGCACCATCTCCGGGGTGCGGGTATCGCAGAGCGGTCGCAAGGTGTCGATGACCTCGGGGCTCCCCGGCGTTTTTTCCGTGAGTGCCAGAAGATTGCAGGCACGTGCGCGGAACGACGCCTTCTGCCACCGCGCGGCGGCGATCGCCAGCAGCCGCTTCGTGCGGTCGGAGACATCGGTCGCGTCGCCGACCAGCGCAGCCAGGGTCGCCGATTCGATGGGTTTCATCACGACAGGTTGTTTGGCGTCGAGCGCGGTGGAGGCCGCGTCGCGGATTTCGGGCGCCGCCTCCCACGTGGCCGCGATCAGCTCCGGGCGGGCTTCGTCGTGGCCGTGGAGGGCTCGCGCGCACTTCGCGCGGGTCGCGTCAGGCAGCCGTTCGTCGAGCAACGCTCGTTTGAGCAGCGGGTACGACCGCTTGTCACCGATCGCGACGAGCGTTTCGACGAGCGGTGCGTCGGGTCGATCCCTCAGCAGCCGCGGCACGGCGACCCCTGCGGATTTGTGGGCAAGAGCGCGCAGTGTGGCGAGGCGGAGCGAAGGCACCTCGAGCGATCGCAGGAGCTCAGCCCAAACATCGGGACCGGGATGGCGCGCCATGACAGAGATCGCCTCGCTTCGCACGACGATGTCCTTGTCCGAGAGCGCGGCGATGACACCGGCGCGCAGCTTTTCGGGCAGCGGCCCGACCTGCAGGCGGCGCAGAGCCGCGTAGCGCGTGTTCACGCGGTCCGCCTCGAGTTCCCACGAAGAAACGGCCGCCAACGTGATGGGCTCGGGCGCTTCCATCGCGCGAAGGTGTTTGTGCCAACCGGCCTCCAACTCGGACAACGGCCCGCATTCCTCCCTCAGAATGCGTTGCGCGTGGCGCTGCCGGGCGTGCATCGCCGGACGCGATGCGAACAGCCGTTTTTCAAACCGGCGGAAGTTGCGGCGGGTCTTCTTGTTCGTGGCGAGGTAGTGCACGAAACTCCAGGCGAGCGCGTAGTAGCGCGCGGGCCGGAAGTTGTGGATGCGAAGTTGGCCGTTCTCGACGTGCGCGCGGCTCTTCAGCAAGAGCGAGAGATTCGCGTCGCCGATGTCCAGCGCGGACATCGCGATGCGATACCGCATCCGGGCGGCGCCGTTCTGGATGCTCTTGTCCTGCAGCCCCTCGAAGTAGCAGGCGATGCCTTCGCCGTACCAACTCGGCGGCACGAAGTGCGGGTGGCGGCGTTTCAGGTAGTGGTGCGATGCCTCGTGGACCGCGACCGGCCAACCCGCTTCACCGAGGTCGCGCGACCAGATGACGGCCGTGCGATCCAACGCCGCGTCGAAGTGTCCGACAGCGCCGCGGATGCCGGCGCCGTAGTTCATGTAGTCCGGCGCGTTGCGGAAAAAGTGCATGCGCATCTTTTGGCCGCCGGCGGGGAGCGCCCCGAACCTGTGCTCGAAAAGCGGATAGGCCTGTTCGAGAGTGGCCGCGAGCGCCTCACCGATTTCGCGCGACGTGTTGGTGCGCACAAAAAAGTGCGGGGTGGCGATCTTGTGTGCGTCCGACCAGAGGTGGTAATCGAGCGCGGCTTCCTCTTTGTCTCCCGCGTGGGCCGGTAGGCCGACCGCGAGGATGAGGAACAAACAGGGCACCCGCATGGTGAAGGCAACGCATCCGGCGTACCCGAGCCGAAAACCGGGAAAATCGGGTCAATTCGAGGGTTTTTGATGCCGAATGTGGACGCTGGGCCGCGCCGTTCCCGCCGGACGACGAATTCACGCGACGTTTGTCTTTGGGGCTTTTGCGCGTAACCGTGGCCGGGGTTGGGCCGTTTAGAATCGCGGAGATCGAAAACATGACGAAATCTCGATGGTTGGCTCCCCTGACATTCCTGTCTCTCGGTGTGATCTTGAGCGTGACCACGGTCGCCGTTTTGGCGGACGAGGACGAAGGCGCGGAATACCGAAAGCGCGCCGGGGACTGCAAGGTCGATGACGCGGCCGGCCACTACCGGCTCGCGCTTTGGGCGCAGTCGCAGGACATGAAGATCGAAGCGCGCCGGCACTTTCGAATCGTCGTGACGCTGGACGCGGATCATCGCGCCGCGCGTCGCGCGCTTGGTTTCGAAAAGGTGGCGGGGCGCTGGGTGCGCGGCAAGGAGGCCATGCGCGCCAAGGGTTTTGTGCAACACGACGGTGTTTGGATGACGCCGGAGGAATACTCGTTCTTCAACAAGGACGAACTCGAGGCGCAGCGGGCCAAGGCCGCGCGCATCGCATCCAACGCCGCGTTGAAAAAGACGTGGAATCCGGATCCGGCCGTGCGCGGCCGCGCGATGAAATCGATCGAGGCTCTCGACGCCAAGTACCGCTTGCGCCCGCTGTCGATCGCAGCGCGTGTCAACCGCCTTGACGTAAGGCAGCGCGCGGTGGATGGGCTTGCGACGCTTGGCACCGAGGACACGCTGCCGGCGCTCTACAAGCGCGCGATCTTCGATCAGGACGAGGCGATCCGGAAGGCCGCGGCGGAGGCGATCAAGTCGGTCGACGCCGAGGGCAAGCTGGGGCCGTTTGTTCGCGCCCTGAACTCGCCGTTCACGAAGGTGCGCACCCACGCCGCCAATGCGATGGAGGTGCTCGCGGACAGCGACGCCGTCGGACCGCTGGTTCGTCGCTATCAGCTCGTTGGCGGTTCCGGCCAGCGCGTGTATATCTCCAACGTCACGCAGATCAGCTTCATCCAGGACTTCGACGTCGAGGTCGCGCAGACCTCGTTCATCGCGGATCCCGTGATCGGCGTCATTCAGGAAGGTCTCACGCTGGACATCCGCGTGCTTTCGACCGTCGGCGAGATCGAGGTCTACGAGCGGCCGGCGCTCTCCAGCGCTTTGAGTTCGCTGACCGGCAAGAACCTCGGCGACGACCCGAAAGCCTGGGGCGAGTGGTACTTCGCAGAAATGAAACGCCGCCGCGCCGAGTCCCGCCAAGCGCGGCATGACCGTTTGCAAGGCAACCAGGACAACGCGAGTAACCAGGACTGACTGCAGCGCGCGCGCAGGCGCAACACACCAAACCAAACGCCATCCGTACGAACGCGCGGGTGGCGTTTTTTCGTTTGGCTACGAGAGCAGCCGCGCGCGGGGGCGGTGGCCCATGAGGGCGCGGGCGAGGTCTTTCCAGGCGGCGGGGGTGAAGAGGCCGCGGTGGTGGTAGAAGACCGTCGCGGCGAGGGCTTGGAAGACGGGTTGTTCGAGGATCGCGTCGTACAGGACGTTCGGGGGGCGCGCGTCGATGGCGCGGCGCATGAGTCCCTTGAACGGATAACGCGGGCGGTGGCGG
>JAZFYD010000227.1:0-4205 GCA_036443405.1 Planctomycetota bacterium | reverse complement strand
GCCCACGCCCCTTCAATTCCGGCGGGCGGCTCGGGTACGCTGGGCTCGACATGGCGACCGACCCGGACGGCTTCGACCTCCTCTCCTGGCATGACTGCAGCATCCACGGCATCTCGTTTCGTACGGGCGATCCCGCGGCGGGCGACTGGACGTCCGAGCTCGTGTTGGACCTCGACTTCATCACCGACTCGGTTCGCGGTGGTAGCGGCACACAGTTCATGCTCGCCCCGACGACGCTCGTGTTTCACGACGTGATCGACGTGAAGATCAACCTTGATTTGGGCAATCAAGTGCTTCACCCGGTGTCGATCGACAAGATCGAGCGTGAGCCGGACAAGGGCGGGCAGCACTACCTCTGGCGAGTCAAACTGAACTGGCCGACCGACGGCGAGATCACGTTCGGGGCTACGCGGTTCACACAGACCATTCGCGCGAAGCCGATTGTCTGTGAACAGCAATACCTGCGCACCGTCGATCGCGCCGCTTTGAGCTGACGCTACGACTACTTCTTCTTCTCGTCCTGGCCGTAGTCGGGCACGATCACCACCTGGCCGCCGTTATTGGTGGCGATGCCGGACAGCTGTCTCGCGGCGATCTTGTCGAAGCACACCAGGTGGATCGTCACGCCGCGGGCGCGGTTCATGTCGGTGATCGCGCGCACCAGCTTGGGCGGTTCGATGATTTCGCCGGTGGTGGGCACGCCGTCGGTGACCATGAAGATGGTGTCGACCTTCGTGCGCCGTTTCCAGTTCGGGACCGCTTCGTCGGCGAGGCCGAACGCGGCGAGCAGCGCGCCATACGTGTTGGTCTTCTGCGCCTCGCCGCTCGATCTGCGTCCGCCCGACGACATCGGTTTGAGCTTGGCCACGAACTTGATCGCGGCGGTCTTCGAGGAACCGGAGACGAGTCCGGACTGCCAGGACTTCACCCGGCCGGCGAACGTGATCACGTTGAAGAACACGTTCGGCTCGAGGCCGTCGAGCATCGTGATCAGCCCCTTTTTCGCGATCTCCATGCGCACGCGGTCCGGGTAGCGCTCGTGCACCCATGCCGGCGCGTCGTCCGGGATGAGGATCTTGTCCTTCATGCTCGCGCTGATGTCGATGATGAAGATCAGCTTCTTACTTATCGTCTCGATGCGGTGGTACTTGCGCGCGCCGGGCTTCGCGTAGCCCTTCATCAGGTCGCGCAGCTTCGCGCGTTTGGCTTTGATCTCCGCCGCGGTCGGAACCTTGAACGACGACCCGTACCGTTTCCACCACCGCTCCCAGCTCTCGAAGCGGTACTTGAAGTCCTGGCCGGTTAGGCCGACCAGCACGTCGTGGATGACCTCCTTCATGCGGCCGTCCTCGACCTTGAACCGCTGCAGCAACGGCTCGATGGACTCCTTCGCGCGGATCTGCTCGAGTGCTTCCGCCGCCGCCTTGCGGAGCGACCAGTCGCCGGCGTCCAGCGTTGCGAGCAACGCCGGCACCGCGCGTTTGTCCTTCATGTCGCCGAGCGCGAGCGCCGCGATCACCTTCAGCGCGACGTTGCCGCCTCCGAGCACCTCGATCAGCGGCGGGACGGCAACCGGGTCGCGCTGGATCACGAGCGCTTCCATCGCGCGGCGCCGGACGTCGGCGCTTCCGCGCTGCAGTTTCGCGATGATGTCGGGGACGGCGGGTGCGTAGGGTTTCGTCAGCGAAAATCCGATCAGCGCCGCGACGACGCGCTTGTCCTTGCCGCCCTGGATCGCGGCGTGCATCGCCGCGAGCGACTCCTCGCTCTTCATCTTGCCGAGGCCGCGTCCGGCCGCGAGCACAACGCGCATCTCCGTATCGTTGGTCGCTTTCAAGATGTACGCGACGATCACGGCCGAGTCGATCGCGCCTAGGTCCTCCACCGCGGCGGCGCGAACGATCGGGTTCTTGTCCCTTGAGAACTGCTTGAACGCCTTGATCGCTTCGATCTCCTCCGGCGTCAGCTCGCGCTTGTTCCTGCCCGTGCCGACGGTCGTGGCGATCGCTTCTTCCTTTTCCGCCTTGATCCGGATTCCGGCCTTGAGCGCCTCCTCCTTGTCGAGAAGCACGTCCTCTTTGGCGAGCAACGCCTTCTCGAGCTTCTCGATCTCCTTGAACATGGCCTTCTGATCGGCCTTGCTCTTCTTGCCGCCGCGCTCCGTCAGGTCCTCGATGCGCCGTTCCTCTTTCCAGAGTTTTTCCGCTTCCTCGAGGATCTTTCGATACGAGCCGAGATACCTGCCGCACTTCATGCCCTCGTAGTCCCTGTCGATCGCTTTCGCGACGAGCGGCATGTATTTCTTGTACGTGAAGTCCTTGGCGGATTTGAGCGCACCGACGATCTTGAAGTTGCGGTCGATCACGATGATCGTCGGGTCTTTGATCTGCACGCCGGAGAGGTACTTGAGGTTGATCGCCGGTTCGGGTTTGACGCGGATGATCGGGCAGAGGTGTGATGCCAGCGCGACGTAGGCGTCTTTGATGATGTTGCGGTCGATCTTCGCGGTCGATTTCGACGGCGTTTCCCACACGTAGATCACGAACGGCCACGGCGCCTTGGCGGGCTCTTCGGAGCCGTCCGGATTCTTGCCCGGTTTGTCGCTCGGCAACGCGTCGTTGTTGAGCAGCAAGCGCGTTTGGTTCTTGGCCGAATCCCACTTGTCGATCGCCCGCGGCGGCGGAATGCCCTGGGCGGACGCATAGGTGGCGATCAGGAAGAGGATGAACCAAAGGCGCATGGCGCAGATTCTATCCGGCACGAGGAGGGGTGCACGGTCGTCGCTTCGCAGCGCGTGCAGGCCGTTTCGTTTCGGTTACACCGCGCGGCCGTTCAAGACCCACGGCAAGGATGTGTCCGCCGCGGCTTTGGCGCCGGCCTTGGTGTAGGGGATCGGCGGTTCGCTGTCGTCCCACAGGTCCGGATCGGGCATGGAGTAGGGCCACGCCTTCGGAAAAAGAACGTTCAGCAGATCCCGATCCTCGCGGGTCATCTTCACGGGCACCTCGTGCGCGGACCGATAACCCATGAGCAGCTGCGTGAACATCCAGTCGGGCAGCCGGATGGCGTCTTCCGGTGTCTCCTTTTCCTCCGTGATCCGCACCGCGCTCATCTGCGCGCGCACGGTCCACGCGCCGCGATCGGTCCGAATCGCGATCGTCCGGTCCTCGTGGGCGAAGTCCGAACGTTCCAGGCGCGTTTGCATCCCCGGCTGGAGCGCTTCGAGCAGGGGCGTTGCGAGGACGACGTGCACCATCTCCTCGTCGTGCATCGGATTGACCGACGCGCCCTTGATTCGGCTGTGGCCGCCGAGTTCGAGGCACGCGAGCGCAAACGGGTGCCCGGGAGCCAGCGGGAAGTGGATCTCGTCGAGCCCGACCTCCTGCGCCTTCTTCGCGCAGTGGTTCAGGATCGTATAGACCGCGTTCCGGGAAGTCGCCTCGACCTCGGGCACGAACACCTTGGGTTTCCAGGTCGACTCGGCGTTCACCTCGAGGCTCAGGTAACCCTTCAGCTCGCGCTCCGGTGTCTCGACGCAAAAATGGTGAAACGGCGGGACGCCGGTTCCGAACACCTGCGGCTTGAAGCGGCCGTTGCCGGCGCGCAGTGTCGGGATCTTCTTGATGTCGTCGGACTTGAGCCGGCGCACGCGGTAGTTCGCGGGCAGAGACAATGCCGTCTTCACGTCGAGCGAGATGCGCGGATGATAAAAACACGGCGTGAATCCCTGTGGCACGTAGAGCGCCAGCTCGCCGTGCGCGTAACAAAGCGGATACCCGCGCACCCACAGGTAACCGAGCAGCTCCTCGATCATCAGGTCGAAGAGCTCGCGATCGCCGGTGCGGCGGAAGTAGTGCCGGCCGTCCTCGGCGTCGGTCTCGAATACTCGGGCGCAAGGGACGCTCGCGTCGCGCACCGGAAACTCGCGCGGGTTGAACAGGATCGCGGCGACGATCTTGTCGTCGATCTCCATGAAGCGCATCGCACCGCGTTCTTCGGGATGCGCTTCAAGGATCTCGGGCGCGTGCGGAGTCTGGAGGAACTCCGTCGCTCTCTTGATCTCGTCCTTGTTGCGCGGCCGCCGGATACGCGCCCGCGCCAGCGCTGCGCGTTCGAACTTCATGGTCGTGGGTTCCGGCTATTCAGGCTTTGCTAGTCCTTCCCTTCGTTTTCGCCGGATTTCGCCTCGTCCTTTACCTCACCCT
>JAZFYD010000226.1:0-6498 GCA_036443405.1 Planctomycetota bacterium | reverse complement strand
CTTCGTTTGCCTCCACGCGGTATCTGTTCGGCACCAGCACGGACTTCGCGGGGAACCTGCGAACGCTGCTCGACATGGTCTATGAGCTTCACGTGACGGACGAGAACGTGGAGAAGGAAAAGGGCATCATCGGCCAGGAGATCGCCATGTACGACGACGATCCCGACTGGCGGCTCTACTTCGGATCGATACAGGCGCTGTTTCACAAAAACCCAGTGCGCATCGACATCGCCGGCACCGCGAAAACGATCGCGCCGATTACGCCGGAGTTGCTCCACCAAATCCACCGGTGTTACTACCACCCGAAGAACATGGTGTTGAGTGTCGTCTCGCCGGAACCGGAATCGGTGACGTTCAAGGCGGTCGAAGCGCACGTCGAGACACGCACGTTCGGGCCGGCGCCGAAACCGCGCGCCTCAGCGCCGACCGAACCGCGGGAGGCCAAAAAGCGCTCCTGGCGACTCCGGTTGCCGATCTCGCGGCCGCGTCTCATCATGGCGTTCAAGGATGCGCCGCTCGGCCGCCGCGGCCGTCCGCTGTTGCGGCGCGAACTCTCCGCCGCGCTCGCGTTGGATACGCTGTTCGGCAACTCCGGACGCGTGCAAATCTCCCTGTACGAGGACGGCCTCGTCGACGAGGGGTTTTCCTACTCGTACACGGCAGAGCCCACCTACTCGTTCGGCCTCGTTGGCGGCGAAACCGACGATCCGAAGAAGCTGCGGCGCCGGCTCGATCGCGAGCTTTTGGTGGCGGTCGATCAGGGCTTGTCGAAAGAGGAATTCGAGCGCGTCCGCAACAAGGCACTCGGCGAGTTCGCACGCGCGTTCAATGCACCCGAGTCCATCGCGCAGATGATCGTTGGCCACCACTTTCGGAAGACGTCGATCGGCGATTACCGCGAAGCGTTGTTCAAGATCACGCGCGCGGAGTGCAATCGCCGCCTGAAGGAGTTGCTCGACCCCGCCGTCCGCAGCTACGGCGTCGCGTCGCCGCGGTAGATCGCGATCAGCTTCGGGCAAAGCGCGGCGGGATCGTCGGTAGGCCCCGCGTCGACCCAGTGGACGTCGAATCGCTTGAACCAGGTGCCCTGGCGCCGAATCAGCCGCATGGTGTTGCGCAGGACGAGGCGTTTGGCTTCGCCCTCGTCGTACTCGCCGGCGAGAAACCCGGCGACCTCCTTGTAGCCGACTGCCTGTCCCGCCGTGTCCCCGAGTTCCAGCCCGCGAACCTCCTCGACGAGGCCCTCGGCCCACATCTGATCGATGCGCAAGCGGGCGCGGCGCCGGAGATCGTCGCGTGAACGGCGCACGCCGGCGACCACCGAGGCGTAGCGGTCCTCGCCCTCGAACTGCGTTTGAAGCTCCGAAAGCGGGCGGCCGGTGACGGCATGCACCTCGAGTGCGCGCACGATGCGTCTCCGGTCGTTTTGGTGGACCCTTGCCGCAGTAGCCTCGTCGACCTCGCGCAGACGCGCGTGCAGAGTGTCGGCCGCGACCCCGCTCAGCGTCGCGCGAAACGCCGGATCGCGCGGTGCGCCGCCGAACACACCCTTGAGCAGGCCCATCAGGTACAGGCCGGTGCCGCCCACGATGAGCACGCGCTTGTTCCGTTCGCGGATCCCGGAAATCGCTGCGTCCGCGTCGGCGAGATAACGCGCGAGGTCGAACCTCTCTGCCGGATCCAGAAGATCGAGGAGGTGGTGCCGGACGCCGTGAAGATCCCGCGGTTTGTCCGTGCCGATGTCCATCCCGCGATAGAGCGCCATCGAGTCCAACGAGACGATTTCCGCGCCCAGCTCTTTTGCGACGGGGATCGCGGAGCCGGATTTTCCGGACGCTGTGGGTCCGACGAGCACGAAGATGGGCTGCATGAACGGTAAGATTCGACCATGAACGGCGAGCGACGGCGCTGGGGCCTCCTGGGCGGATCGTTCGACCCGATCCACGTCGGCCACATCAAGTTGGCCGAGGCCGCGTTGACGCGCCTCGACCTGGATCGCGTGCTGCTGGTGCCCGCGGCGCAGGCGCCTCACAAGGCCGGCGCCGTGGCGGCTTTTGCAGATCGGGTGGCGATGGCTCGCGTGGCCGCGGCCGCGCATCCGGTGCTGACGGTCTGGGAGGGCGAGGGGGAGCGGTCCGGCCCGTCCTACACCGTCGACACGGTCACGCAGTTGATGGACGAACATCCCGGCGTCGCTTGGGATCTGCTCGTCGGCGCCGACATGCTGGCCGACCTGCCGGGTTGGCATCGCGCCGCGGAACTGGCAGGTTTGGTGCGTATTGTGGCCTTCGCGCGACCCGGGCAGGATTTCGATGCCGCTTGGCGGGTCTGTCACGAAGGCCTGCCCGGCGTGGACGCGGTGCGGCTGGAAATCCCCACCATCCTCGCCTCTTCCAGCGAAATCCGGCGCAGGTTAGCCCTCGGTGAGGCCGTCTCCGACCTGCTCGATCCGTCGGTTCTCAGCCACATTGAAAGCGCCGGGCTCTACGTCGGAAAAACCCACGGGAATCAGGGTTGACCCCCGTCCGGGGCCTGGGGTAAAACCTCCCTCTCGCGGGCGTCACCCTGCGGGCAAACTTTTGGAGGAAGACAGCTCATGCGAAAGCTGGTTCTTGGACTTGCGTTGACGGGCCTTCTCGCCCTTCCCGCCTGTCGTAGCATCAACGCGTTCTTCTGGAACATCGGTGCGTGGATTTCGGGCAATGTGTTCAACGTCTACACCGGAAACGGCAAGTACGACGGCGAGATGCGGTGGAACAACTTCACCCGGAACATGCAGAAGGTCGGAAACGTCATCGACATCCACTTCTTCAACTACGACATCCGCGATCCCTATCTCGGCGCGCCGTTCTTCGGCGATCCGGACTAGTTTCGCTGGTCCAACGCCTGACGGCGTTGGGACGGATCGAATTCACGTCCAATTTCAGGGGGGCAGGTTTCTGCTCCCCTGTTTTCGTGTCCGCTCTGAAGGAGCCGTCGGCGGACGGAGATCCTCGCGGCCACGCCCATAATCGTTCCCGATGAAATTCGGCGGAGTCTCCTACCTGAACGCCCGGCCCCTCCTGGAGGGGCTGCAACCGCTGCTGCTCGACACGCCGGCCCGGCTCTCGGAGCGGTTTCGTGACGGCGAGGTCGATGTCGCCTTACTCCCGGTGGCCGCGGGTGAGAAGTCCGGCCGCCCGCGTGTGGGCTGCCTCGGCATCGCCGCGCGCCGGCCGGTCCAGAGCGTGCTCTTGTTTCTGGCGGAGGGGATCTCGCGCCCCGAGGAGATCCGGCGGGTCCGCCTCGATCCGGATTCGCGGACCTCTCGAGCGCTCACGATGCTGCTGCTTTGCGAGCGGTGGAAAACGAATCCCGAGATCGTGGAGTCGGGGGCCGACGCGGAGTTGTGCATCGGTGACGGCGCCCTGCAGCGCGCGAACCGTGGGGAGGAGTCGGTCGATCTGGCGGAAGCGTGGCTCGAACACACGGGCTTGCCGTTTGTGTTCGCCGCGTGGTACGGCGATCCCGCCGCCGAAGCCGAACTCGAAGCCGCCTACGAACGCGGGCGCGAGGAGATCGCGCGTTATGCGTTTCAGGCGTCGGACGAATTGGGACTCGGCGCGGATTCGCTGATGCGATACCTGCGTGAGTGCATTCAGTTTCGAATCGGCGACGACGAGGAGGCCGGCCTCGAACGCTTTCTCACCGACGCGACCCGTTTGGGCCTCCTGTAGAATCGCCTGCTCATGCTCGACCGCCGCTTTGTTCGTGAAAACTTGGACGCCGTCCGGGCCGCCACCGCACGCCGCCACATCGAGATCGACTTCGACAAGATCGCGGAACTCGATCGCGATCTTCTGCGCTTGCAACAAGAGCGCGAGGAGACCAAGGCGGAACAGCGCCGGTTGGCCAAGGCGATGCCGCAGCTGCCGAACGACGAGAAACCGGCGGCGGGCGCGCGCGCCAAGGAACTCAAGCAGGCGATCAAGCCGCTCGAAGAGGAGATCGCGAAAAAGGAGGCCGAGTTCGCGCCGCTGTTTCTGGAGATCCCGAACCTCGCCGACCCCGATGTGCCGGATGGTACCGAGGCGGAAGACAACAAAGAGGTGCGGCGGTGGGGGGAACCCCCGAAGTTCGACTTCGAGATCCGCGATCACCTGGATCTCGGAACCGAACTCGGGCTGATCGACGTGAAGCGCGCGGTCCAACTGGCCGGCGCGCGCACGTACCTTCTGCGCGGCGATCTCATGTTGCTCGAATTGGCGGTGCTTCGTTTCGCGCTCGACAAGATCCGGGAACGAGGGTTCCTACCGATGAGCCCGCCGGTTCTCGTGCGCGAGTCTGCGATGGAGGGCACGGGGTATCTACCCGTCGGCGCCGACCAGGCGTATCAATGCACCCGCGACGACGGTTGGCTCATCGGAACGTCCGAGGTGCCGATCACCGCGCTGCACGCCGGGGAACGATTGGCCGGCGAGGACCTCCCGATCCGTTACGCCGGTTACTCCAACTGCTTTCGCCGGGAGGCGGGCACGAGCGGCAAGGACACGCGCGGGATCTACCGTGTGCACCAGTTCGCAAAAGTCGAGCAGGTCGTGATTGCGCGCAGCGACGTCGAGGAGTCCAAATCTCTGCACGAGGAGATCCTGCAGAACGCGCTCGACGTGTTGCAGGACCTGAAGTTGCCGTACCGCGTCGTCGCGCTCTGCGGGGGCGACCTCGGCCGCAGTGCGACGTTCACCTACGACGTCGAGACCTGGATGCCGGGCCGCAACGCCTATGGGGAAACCCACAGCGCGAGCCGGTACTACGATTACCAGGCGCGGCGGCTCAACCTGCGGTACCGGGACGCGGACCAAAAACCCGTCCTCTGCCACACGCTCAACAACACGGTCATCGCCTCGCCGCGCATCCTCGTTGCGCTGATGGAAAACTACCAGCGAGCCGACGGCTCGATCGCCGTGCCGGAGTGCCTCGTGCCGATTTTGGGCAAAGAGGTGCTCGACCCTGCCCCGAGCGCGACTGTCCGCTGACCAAAACCCGAACGCTTCGGCTATTCACGGGCCGGTCGGATCCCTACAATTCCGCGCGGAGAACGGCATGGCGGATCGAAAGTTCCTCGCCCGCGGCACCGGCCCTGTCGGCGCAACGACCCTCGGACGGGCCCAGGCGCGGTCCTACGCCGTTCCCGCCATAGCCCTCGTCGTGGTTCTGGCGGTCGGCTGGTGGGCCGTCACCACCCTCGAGTCGACGCTGCAGCATGAGGTCGAGTCGACGCTGACCACGATCCTGGAGGCGGACGTTGCGGCCATCCGCATCTGGTTGCAACAGCAGACCTCGGGCATGGAAGCACTCGCCATCGACGAGTTCGTCCGCGCCGAAGCGGAAGAGCTCGTACGGATGCGGGAGGTCGACAACGCAACGACGGAGCAGTTGCTCGCGGCTCCACAGCAGGCGCGGATCCGGGCGCTGACGGAGGCGTACATGAAGGTGTTTGGATACGTCGGCTTCGGCGTGTTCGACGGGCGCGGCCGTGTCGTCGCGGCGGGCCGCGACCTCGCGGTCGGAATGACCGGGAAGGCCATTGTCGGAGAAGCGTTCAAAGCAACGCCCGAGAAGCCCTACATCTTGCCGCCGTTCGTGGCACCCGAGGGTTCGTCGCTGCCCACCACGCGTACGACGATGGCCATCGTGGGGCCGCTGCGCGACGTGGACGGGAACATATACGGGACCATCGGCTTCCGCATCGAACCGTCCGAGTTCACCAAGCTGCTGACCATCGCGCGCATGGGAGAGAGCGGCGAGACCTACGCGTTCAATCGCGCGGGCCTCATGATCTCCGAGAGCCGGTTCGAAGATCAGCTCCGCCAGCTCGGACTGATCGAAAGCGGCGAGACGTCGATTCTCAACATCTCGATCCGTAACCCGGGAGTGGACCTGACGACAGGTGCGAAGCCGAAGCGCGATCCCGATCAACAACCGCTCACGCTCATGGCGGCCGATGCGGTGGCGGGCGGCACCGGCATGAACGTCGACGGGTATCGCGACTATCGCGGCGTCGAGGTGCTCGGTGCGTGGACGTGGCTCAAGGAGTACGAGTTCGGAGTCACGACGGAGATCGACAAGACCGAGGCCTACGCCGCCCTGGGCATCATGCGCCTCGCGGTTTGGATCCTGATCGGCTTGCTCGTCCTGGGCGCGGGAACCACGTTCTTCGTGTCGATGCTCATCTATCGCCTGCGCAGGAAGGTCAACGTCGCGCAGCAGCTCGGGTCCTACACGCTCGAGGGCAAGATCGGCGAGGGCGCGATGGGCGAGGTGTATCGCGCGAGCCACTCGATGCTGCGCCGGCCGACCGCGATCAAGATGCTGCGTGCCGAACACGCGAGTGGCGAGCGCATGGCGAGGTTCGAACGCGAGGTGCAACTCACCAGCCGGCTCATGCACCACAACACCGTTGCGATCTACGACTACGGCAGCACCCCCGAGGGCACCTTCTACTACGCGATGGAGTAC
>JAZFYD010000225.1:0-27353 GCA_036443405.1 Planctomycetota bacterium | reverse complement strand
GACCGTGCCGGGCAAGCCGGTTTCGCACGCGATCGCCTTGACGATGGTGCCCGGCTGGAGACGATTCCAACTGCCGACCGGGATGACGATCTCGACGAACTCGCCGTCGTCCTGACTAGAGTGGGATCCCGATCCGAACCGGTTGTCCGATCGCGTTTCGGGCTCCGGGTCCGCCGCAACGTATAGCGGGGCCTCACCCCACACCAAGCGCACCGCGGCCGCTGCGAGATCGACGGGGTCGCAGCCTTCTTCCAGTTCCATCTCACGCACCAGGTTGCGGAACGCATCGAGGTTGCCCTCGGTCAGCGCACGTAGTTTTTCCTGAAGACGCTCGCGACGCCGGTCGACGAGCTCCGCGCGCCCCGGGATGCGCATCGAGTTCATCTCTTGCCCGGTCAGGCGCTCGATCGAACGCATCATGTGGCGGTCGCGCGGTTGCCACATCGTGATCGAGCGGCCCGTGCGGCCCGCGCGGCCCGTTCGGCCGATGCGGTGCACGTAGATCTCCGGATCGCGCGGCACGTCGAAGTTGACCACGAGCCCGATGTGGTCGACATCGAGGCCACGCGCGGCCACGTCGGTCCCGACGACGATGCGGGTGCGGCGCTTTTTCAGGCGGTCCATGACCGCTTCGCGCTGCTGCTGGTTCATTCCGCCGTGGATGCACTCGGCCTGGTACCCGCGCCCTTGCAGGTGCTCGGCGAGGTTCGCGGTGGCGTGTTGTGTCCCCGCGAAGATGAGTACCGCGTCGTAGTCCTCGGCCTCGAGCACGCGCTCCAACGCCTCGGTCTTTTCGTTGCGCCCGACACGCATCGCGTACTGTTCGATCGCGGGGACCGTCAGCGTGCGCTGCGCCATCTTCATGTCGACGGCGTCGCGCAGGTATCGGTCGGCGACACGGCGGATCGGCGCCGGCAACGTCGCGGAAAACAAAGCAATCTGCCGCTCGGCGGGCGCGTGTTCGAGGATCCACTCGACGTCCTCGATGAACCCCATCTTGAGCATCTCGTCCGCTTCATCGAGACCGAAGAACGAGACGCCGGCGAGCGAGAGGGTCTTGCGCTGCAGGTGGTCGCGCACACGCCCGGGGGTGCCGATTACGACATGGACGCCGCGTTGCAGCGCGTTCCGCTGGATGTGGATCGGCTGTCCGCCATAGATCGGGAGCACCGCGACGCCGCGTTTTCCGAGATGCTTACCGTAGGACCGGACCGCTTCCGCGACCTGCATCGCAAGCTCGCGCGTCGGAGTCAGGACGATCGCCTGGACCGCGCCGTTCTTGACGTCGAGGCGCTGCAGCAACGGCAGCGCAAACGCCGCCGTCTTTCCGGTGCCGGTCTGCGCCTGTCCGAGCAGGTCGCGCCCCTCCAGCAGCGGCGGAATCGCGCCCGCCTGAATCGGGGTCGGCTGTTCGTAGCCGAGCTCTTCCACCGCACGCAAGAGCGACGGGTGCAGGCCGAGATCGCGAAAGTGCAGCTCGGCCGGAGATTCGGTGGCGGTCGGCTCGCCTGATGATTCAACGGTATTGGGGGACGACGATTTGATTTGGCTCATGGCAGCTCCGTTTGATCCGGACCTGCCGGGTCAACCCGGAAGAGTAACGCGCAAAACCCGTTCTCCGCAGGTTTTGGCGCGGTGCGTGCCCTTTGCTCAACCCATACACTTGCACTAGGGTCTGTCTGAGAAGTCCTCTGTCGGCCCGAGATCGAGCTGGGAGGTTTGTCAGGCGTCGTTCGCCGCCGACGCTGTATCCATGGAAAGCTATCGCGAGAAGGCGAACGGCGCCTGACGGGCCTATCCAGCCGATCGAAGCCAGGAGGAGTTTTCAGACAGACCCTAAGCCCCATGAACCGCACGAAGCGCCTCATTCTCATTGGAATCGGGCTGCTGCTCGTCGGTATCGGCGCGGTGGGCGTGATTCTCCCGGGGCTGCCGACGACGATCTTCCTCCTCGGCGCGTCCTGGTGTTTCGCGCGCAGCAACCCCTGGCTCGAGGAGCGTTTGCACAAGAGCCGGTTCTTCGGTCCGTACATGCGGCTGCTGGACGGCGAAATACCCATGACCACGCGTCAGCGGCTTGGCACAATCGCCATGATTTGGACCGCGGTGTCTGTGAGCCTGTGGATTCTGCACTCTCAAGAGTCCTTGAGCGGGTGGGGCGCGACGGCGTTGATCGTGGCCGCGCTGGTCGGCAACCTCGTCGTGTGGCGCTTCCGCCGGAACGTTCGTGCGCGGACGACTCTCCGATGAGCGGTTTGTGACCGAGAACGTCCGCTTCGAGCGCAGGTCGCCCGTGCGGATCCGCACCAGTGTCCTCGTACTTGCCCCGGACAAGCCGTCAATACTCGTCACGCGAAACAAACGATTGGACTCCATTTTCCCCCTTTTCGATTGCGACGCAGCAACTACGAGAGCACACTCGACTGTAGTCTGAAAACCAAGGTCGGCCCGATTGGGAGCCGGCATGCCCGCCGGCCTCCTCGTCGGGAATCTCAACAGGGATGAGGAGAAGATCATGAGGGTACAGAGTCTCCGTACTTCAGGGAGCTGGGGGGCGGTCTTGGCGTGTGTGATCGGGTTCGGTGGCTTGGCGAGTGCCGACACGATCTCGTTCGCGGATTTCAGTGATGTGTCGTCGCTGACGCTGAACGGCGCCGCGGCCCAGGCCGGCGCCGTGCTTCGGCTCACGCCGGATGCGGGGAGCTTGGCCGGTAGCGCTTTCGTGACGGCGGGTGTGCCCGTTGGCGCGACATCATCGATTCATTCATCATTCGTCTATCGGATCCACGGAATCCGCGGGGGTGGACCGCTCGGTTCGGACGGCATGGCGTTTGTCATCCAGGCCGATCCGCGGGGGGCGACGGCGCTCGGTACGGCCGGCGGCGCCCTGGGCTACGGGGGGCCGACATTGATCACTCCAAGCGTGATCGTCGAGTTCGACACCCACATCAACTTCGGTGTTGACCCGGGCGACAATCACGTCGCGCTGCACAAAGACGGCGATTGGACGGTGGATCTGACGCATGGGTTCCCCGGTTTCACCCTCAACGACGGAACTTCGCAGTACGTGTGGGTGGATTACAACGGGCTCACCGATCTCTTCGAGGTGTTCGTCAGCAAGACCGCGACAAAACCCGGCGCCGCGTTGTTCTCGCACACCATCGATTTGTCGGCAGTGCTTGGATCCGATACGGCCTATTTCGGGTTCACGGCCGGAACCGGCGGTGGTTTCAACGCGCACGACATCGAATCGTGGTCGGTGAAAGTGATCCCCGAGCCCGCCACCTTGTTGTTGGTGACGGCTGGCGTGGCCTGTGTGGCCGTGAGACGCCGCCGCCGGCGCGCCTGATCAAGTGGCACCGGCCCCGAGTTGGTTCGAGCAACCACCCGGGCCCGCGTGCGCGGTCGATCTCCCGAGCCGGAGATCCGGGCTAGCAATGTGTCGTCGTGTTGATCACCGTGCTGGCGATGATCGCGGACATCACGGCGGCTTGCGCGGCCTGCTGCGCGGCGCGGACGGCATCGGCGGTTGCGCTGCCGACCAGATCGCCGCTTGTGATCTGCTCGATCCGGTCCTTCCGCTCCTTCAATTCGCTTTTGTCGAAGTGAATCCGCAAGAGCCCGGTCGCTTGGGCGAGTGCAATCAAGAGGGCGACGCTAGGGTCGAGGTCCCGTGACGAACCCTGGATCGCCTCGCGCATGCGCGTCACGAGTTGGCGCTCGGGCGCAGGGTTGATCGTGGGGTAGATCGCGCGCGTGAAGAAGAACAGCACCTTGTCTTCCGAGTCCTCGAGGATGCCACGGCGGCACAGCCCCTCGGCGATGCGGTGGCGCAACCGTTTCAGGCCGCCGAACCGGCTCACCCACGTCGCCGCGTTGTATGAGCGCTTGGACTCCGAAACGAGCACGAGGCACTCGTTCAGGATCGGATCGCGCAGCCGCTTCTGCCGGGCGAACCGCACGAGCTTCTTCTTGTCGTCGTCGATCGTGATCGTGCCGGCCAGGAGGAGTTCCGACAGGATCGCGCCGCCAAGCGCGAGCTGGTACATGTTCGCGCTCGATTCCATAGTGCCCGTGTCGTCGCGGAGGACGAGGAGCATGAGTTGTTCGGGCAGGGAGAGTTCGACGTCTCGATCCATGGATTTCGGCCTCTTTTTTGGGGGGGGCTGGGCGGTCGGGTGAAGCACAGTCTACCGGAGGCGCTCAGCTGTATTCGTGACCCCTGGCTCGCCGAATCGGCCCCGGAGCCCGGAAATCGGCCTGTTGAGGCGTGCGCGCCGGGCGCACCGATTGCCCCAATCTGTGGCGGAAAGATGTTCATTCGCCGGCTCAAGTTGAGACTCCGGAACCTCGATAGGTTTTTGGGCCTACGGGCCCGGCAGGGAGGCGGAGTCATGCTCAGAGGGTTCCAGAGGTTCATCCAACGTCGCAACTACCTGATCAATCGGGATCTTCAGGTCGGGTTGCTCATCCGAGCGGTGGTGGGGACGGTCGGGCTCTTCGTCGTGGTCGGGACCGCGCTGGTCCTTCCGTTCGTGATGGCGCTGCAGACGCTCGATCCGGGCAGTGCGGCGCAGGAGGCGAGCGCCACGCTTCTCTTGCGCATCCACGCGGGGTTGGTTCCCGTCGCGGCATTGACCCTTCTGGCCGCCGTGCTCAGTTCGCTTCGTACCTCCCATCGGATCGCAGGCCCGCTGCTTCAGATCACGCGCGCCCTTGGCCGGGTTCACGCCGGCATCCTTCCGGAGAAGATTCGGGCGCGCGACGGCGATCTCCTCGGTGCCGAGACGGAAGCCGTTCGCGAGACGATCCACAGTCTGCGGGAACGCGTTACCGAGATCCAGGCCGCGAGCGCCGACGTTCAGGCGGCGATCTCCGGTTCAGACGACAAGCGGCTCGAGGAAGCGGCGCGCCGTCTCGATGCTGCCGCCAACCAGTTCACCGTCGAAGGCCAGACGCCCGAGAGCGATCCGAAACCTGCCCAGGCGAGCGCGTCGGCCGCGACCGAGACGACGGAGTCTACGGAGACGACCCGGGGCTTCACGCTCATCGAGCTGATGATCGTCATTGTGATTATCGCGATCATCGCGACCATCGGGGCTCCCAAGTACTTCCAGGCGGTGAAAAACGCGCGCAACATCCAGGCGGCGTCGGACATCAAGCAGATCCAGATCGAGATCGAGGAGTACCGGCTGAAAAACGGCGGCATTCCGCCCGTGCTGCAGAAAGAGCGGCTCGATCCGTGGGGCAAGCCCTATCAGTACACGCCCTGGGCTTCGATCGTGGATGTGATCGATGGAGAGTTGGTCGAGGTCGATCCGCCCGAGGTCACGAAGGGCAAGACCAAAGGCAAGGGCAAGAAGGGAAAGAAGGGAAAGAAGGGAAAGAAGGGCAAGGACGAGGACACGGAGGTCCCGATCGACGACGCTGATCCTCCCGACCTCGATCCGGAAACCGAGTTGATCAACCACGAGTACGACCTATACAGCTTCGGTGCCGATGGCAAGGCGGGTGACAACCTGGCCCACGAGTACAGTTTGGACGACGTCATCCGCGCCGATGACGGCAGCTACATCGGCCTTGCGGAGACGTATTCCAGAATAAACGGCTAGATTGGTCGCAACGAACCGCCTAGCGGCGACGTTCGGTTGCAACATTGACGACCAGAGAGCGGCCGTCCAATTCGGAGCCGTCCATCTCTTCGATCGCTTTGGTCGCGTCGCGCCGGTCCGCCATCGTCACGAAACCGAATCCGCGCGACTTGCCCGTGTCGCGTTCGGTTACGACCGCCGCGTCGGAGACCGCACCGATCTTTTCGAACGCGGCGCGCATATCGTCCGCCGTCGTGTCCCAGCTCAGCCCGCCGACAAACAGGCGGACGGGAATCGATCGCGCCCCTGCTTCGGCCTCGGCGCGTTTCGCCCGGATATCGCGCTCGGCGGCGACGAGATCGCCGGTGATATCGTCTGCGGTGGCGATCGGAATCTCGGAAGCGCCGTCCTCGCGCTTTTGCGCGCGGCGTTCTTCCTTGCGGCGTTTCTTGCGCGCCTTTTCGTTGTCGCGCTGCCGCTTGCCCATGGAGTAGTTGCCGCGGCTCACGCTGCACCTCCCATGGACTGTTGGAGATAGGAACTGGATGAAGATTGTCGGTTCAAAAACTCGCCTCTGATTCGCTGGACTTGCTCGCCCTCCCGCCTGCCGGGATAAGGATATCGGATTGTACCCGGCACTCAGAGCCCTTCAGCGTGCCATCAAAAACCCCCTGGGAACCCAGCATCGGCGCCGAGGGGCGCAGATCCACACGAGGTCGAGTCTTGGGCGTCCGACGCCGGGGTTCAGGACTCCACTGCTTGCGCCGCCGGGGGGGCTTGAGCAGCGGAATGCGTGCCAAGCGCCCGCGGCCGAGCCCGGCGGGTTGCACCCGTGGTTGCGCGCGCTACGTCAACACGCCGTCCACGGGCTCGATCTTGTTGAGAAGTTCCGTTTCGCGGAGTTGCTGGGCGGCTCAGGGATGACATCAACGCCGCACGTCGAACGAACCGTCGGTGGCGAACACGACGTCGTAGATCGGAAGACCCTTGGCAAGCGCGCCGATAGTTGCGCCGAGTTGTTGCGCCGCGATCTCGTCGACCGCGATCTGGAGGGCTCCTTCTTGTTCGGGGTCGACCCCAAACGGAAGCAACCCGCGCACGAGGGATCGCACCGTCGTTTCCCGCAGAAAGGAGGCCACATCCGGGTGGTTGACGAACATCTGAAGTCCGCCGCAACACGGCGAGATGAGCGGGACTCGGCTCAGGCCCCAGATGCCATCTTCGAGTCGCACGTTCACGACTGCGCCCTCGCCGTGATCGCCCGGGAGCAGCGTCAGTTCGAGTTCGGGCGCTCCCTTCCACCAAAGGCGGTGAAACGCACGCAGGAAGTGACGCACCAGCTCCGCCCGCGTGCCGTACTCGTCGCTGCGCTCCAGCATGAGCCGGATGTGGCCGCAGCCGATGTGGTCCGGGTTCACGAGATGTTCGAGCAACGTCTCTTGGAATTCGGGCGCAGGGTGCCGGAAGAATTCCACCCACTGTTCCACGTTCGCGAACCCGGACACCGCGGATTCAATGCGGCCATCCGACCGCAGTGCCGCCGTAAGCGCGTCGAACGCGTGCGCGTCCGTGTGCATGTAGAACTGCCCGAACGTGTCGATGTGTGCGAGCAGCCCGTTTTCGATCGTGGCTTCATCGAGTTGCCGTCCGGTTGCGCGTTCGATCGCCGCGAGGCTGAGCAGAAACTCGCCTCCGTCCCCGCCGGGGGAACCAACAACCGCACGGTCGTCGCGCCCGTCGATGCAGGAGCGGTGTCCGTGCGCGACCATCGACGAGAGTTTGATCCAGCGAACCGATTGCGGATCCCCGACGTGCTCGCGTACCTGCTCCAGCGTGAGTGTTTCCGACATCGCCACCCTCGTCGGCGCGTGCGGGAGCGTGTCCCGGATCCCGGCGGGATCGCGCGATGTCGCAAGCCCGAGCCCGCGCCACGCGCCGAGCCCACCCGCCATGGCAGCGACGTGTTTCAGGCCCGACACCTCGAGTTCTCGCGCGGCCAACGCGGCGGAGGCGCCCGTGGCGCCGACGATGACGAGGGGACAATCGGCGGCGGCGTCCGCAAGAGTTCCCAACGCGTCGGGTCCGGGGAACACGCTTCCCGGGACGTACCCGAGCACGCCGGTGGCTTCGTCGCGAGGCCGGATGTCGGCAATCTGGATGGCCGGCCCCTGCTCGGCAACAAACAACGGCGGGATCAGCGGCGCCCCATCCGCATCGCGCGTGAGGTTTGCGTTCCATCGCAACAGCAGGAGCGCGTCGGCGGAGACCATGATTCGGAGAATAGTCCCCTCGCCTTTGATGGTCAACGAGAGGCACGCAGTGGATGCGCTGGCATTGTTGCTATCGTGCGCGCATGCCGATCGCGGTCACCGGGGCATCGAAGCTCTCCAAGGCGCTGCAGTTGCACGACGACGTGCTGGAGTACGTCATCGCGCTGAATCCGCACGACTTCGCGCGACTGCGCAACCCCTTGATGCGGCGGTTGATGCCGCCGCGCATCTCGCTGGCGCGCATCGCGAAGATGACGGCGGCGCCCGACCTTCTGATCCGCATTCACGAAATCGCGGGAATCACGCTGACGAGCGCCGAGCGCGCGGAACTTCACGCTGACACGGATATCGGGGATCCGGAACCGCACACGCCGCTGCCCGACTGGGTCACGGAATCCCCGGCTCAGACAGTCGATCTGCTCGATTCGGACGAACGTCTGGACGCCGACCCGATGAATCCGATCATGCGCGCAATGAAGACGGCCGAACCCGGCGAGGTCGTGCTCATCAAACACAAGTGGGAGCCACAGCCGCTCTACGACATCTGGGACAAGATCGGCGTGGCGCACTGCGCGACGCAGGTCGGGCCGGAAGAGTGGTGGGTCTACATCCGGCGCGAGTCGTGAGCGCGGCGCTGTAGCTCACTCCGGCGCCGGCTGCAGGTCGCAAGCGGAGGCGATGGCGGCGACGATCTCCGGCCGGTGAGGCATCGTGAAGTAGGTCAACGAAACCAACAGGCCGTCGGCGGATCGTTCCAGCGCCACCGCGACGTCGAGGCGCCCGGCGGTGTCAAGCAGCAGCACCTGCGCATCGGGATGATCGGCGGCCCGTGCGGTCAGTTCCTTTTCCCGATCGAGCAGGTAGGCCAGCGACGTATCCCGGATCGCATCGCGTCCTCGTTCGACGGGAAACGGTGAACCGTCGACGACGGCGGACGCGTCCGTTGCCAGACACGCTGCGAGCGCGTCGAGGTCGCGGGCATTGAACGCATCGACGAAGTCCATTCGCCGAGCCTACCGCGCGCAGTGCCGGCAGCGGCCCCGATAATTCGGACGTGCCCGCACTCTCGCTGCAGCGGTCCGCTCCCGAGCGGTCCTTGCCGTTGGGTTAGCGGCGCTTCGCGCGCCACGCGCCGCCGGCGAGCACGGATCCGATGAGCAACAGCGTCGCGGGCTCCGGAACCGGACCGCCGGGTCCCGGCGGAGACGGCGGAGTGACCACCGGGTCCGCGAACAGAATGCCGGGTCCGAACTGCCCGAGTGTGAAGCTCGCGAAAAACGTCGTGGTCGGAAACGCGAAGACCGGTGTGGACTTGTGCCGGAGTATGGTCGGGTTGTTTACGCCCGGAGCGGTGACGATCGAGCCGGGGTTCAGCGTGACCGGCCCCACGACGGCATCGGCGAGAGCGACAACGAAGTTGAATCCGTAGTGCGCCCCGAGCACGTAGGTTCCGGGGTCGAGGTCGAAAGGTGTCACACTCTCCACGAGCCACCGCCCGAAGAGCGACGCGGACGCCTTCACGGTGCTTGCGTTCGTGATCGTCTTCGTCGCAAGCAGGGTCTGGTCCAATTTCCACAAACCCACCTGGTGACTCTGCGCGAGTCCGTTGCTGTCCTTGTCAAACAGCGCCAGGCCGGTCACCGTCTTCGTCTCCGTGAGCGTGATGTTGTATCCGTTCATGGTGTTGGAGCTTTTTGAGAACGACGATGCCGGGTGGTTGAAGTCGACGCCGATGGTGTCCGCCGAAGCCGCGCCGACGGTCGCCGCAACAACCAGGGTGATCAAGCAAGCTGTGCGCATCTTCTCTCCACGTTCTGCCGGACGCGAGGGGCCCACCCCACGCAACCGTGCGATGATTCAGGAAGCGCCGGCGCGGGCACGCCACGCCGACGCGTTCACCAGACCGCCCTATGTCAGACGCCCTATTCGGGCAGAGGGGAATTGCCGCGGGAGCGGCCGACCGGCCAAAAAAGAAATGAGGCGGAAGCCCGGGGCGCGCGGTGGGCCGGTCACTTCCAGTCGAGGCCGAGCGGTTCGAGTTCGGCGCGCAGCCAGGTCAGATCCCAGAGCGCCCCGTCGCCCAGGTAGACGGACGCGGCGAGGTAGCGCCCCGAATCGTCGAAGCTGAGGTAGCGGACGCGGCGAACGTCGTGCAGCGCGGCGATGACCCGCCAAGAGGTGGGATCCCAAAGGCGGACGCCACCGGCCTGCGATCCCGTCGCGATCGTCCCGTCGGGGCTCGCCCCGACGGCCCAGACGGGCGAGTCGCTGACGTTCACGGTGACTGGATCCGTGCCGTCTCGCCAGATGCGCAGCGTCCCGTCGCCGCACGCCGCGAGAAGCGAGTCGCCGCGGTAGATCAAGTCATGAACGACGACGCCTTCGAGTCGTCGCGCGACCTCACGCCGGGCTTTCCAATCCCAGATCCGCAAGGTCTTGTCGCGGGATGCGCTGGCGAGAAGGCGCCCGGACGGGTGAAACGCAAGCGCCGCGACCATTCCCGTGTGTCCCTTCAGCCGCCCGGCGTCGTGCCCGCTCTCGGTCTCGAATAGCGCGATCTCGTTCCCCGAGCCGGCGGCGAGTGTTTCGCCGTCCGGATGAAACGTCGTCCGCCACGAAACGGGGCCGCTCGCGAGAAGCTCGTGTTCGATCTCGAGCGTCCGCGCGTCGCACAGGATGACGCGACCGGCATGAGAAGTTCGCGCGACGCGTCGTCCCTGCGCGTCCACGGCCACCCCCCAGGTCTGGATGCGGAGAGCGGGGCCTCGAGTCGCGCGCGCGTCACCGTTCTTGAACTCGATCGCGGCGTCCCCGGCGAACAGTCGCTGCGAGCCCGGGATGAACACGGCGCCGTGGTGCGAAGCCCACGTCGTGCGGCCGGTCGGACGGACGATGCGCCACAGGGTTCGGCGGCTGCGCGAATCGAGGGTCATGATGGCTCCACCGCCGGTCGCGGCGGTCTCGAGCTCCGTGCCGCCGACGCGTGTTTCCGCCACGCGCGCCAACTCCTTGTTCCACGCCGCGAGCGCGCCGTCAGCCGATGCGGTGATCACGTTGCCGAGGGGGTCGAAAAACACGGCACGGACCGCGGCGTCGTGGGCGCCCTGCGGCTCGCGCATGCCACCGGTCGCGATGTCCACGAGGTTGACCCGCAGGTTCTCCCAAACAACGACCGCCAACGCGGGATGCCCCCACGCGATCGCACGAACGGGGTCGCGGAACGTGTACGTCCAGACAACCTCGTTCGTATCGAGGCGGACGAGGTGCAATCGGCTTTCCGTGTCGCCGAATGCGATTTGCGCGCCACCCGGGCCGAGCGCAAGGCTGTGGATCTTGTGCGGCAACGAGTGCAGGCGCGACGGAGTTGCCTGGGACACGTCCCACACTTCGACGGGGCCCGTCGAGCCGCCAGACGCGAGCCGCCGTCCGTCGCCGCTGAACGAGAGCGCTTCGACGTCTCTCGCGCATTCGATGGTCGCAAGCTCGCGAAGATTCGCGGTGTCGAGGAGTCGCACGGTGCCCCGTCCGCCGACGGCGATTCGTTTTCCTGTCGGATCGCGCTCGATGGATAGAGCCGGCATGGGATCGGACGCAATCACCAATCCGGTTTCGGGAGTCCGTGCGTAGGTGCCGCCAGGGCCGGTCTCGAAAACACGCGCCCCGTCGCGTGCGAGTGCGATGCCCGCCACCTGTTCGGGACCCGTCCACGTGCCGAGCCGTCTGAAGTGCGGACCCTGCGCGGTGAGATATCGCAGTGCGAGCGTGCGGAGCTCCAACGAGTCACGGACATCCGTATCGACGGCCGCCGCTTCGCCGATGCTCTTCCACGCCGCTTCGCGCCCCGCGCCTTTCGGCAGCGCCAGGTGTGCTTCGGCCTCTCGCACGAGCGAGCGGTAGAGGTTCGCGCGCGTGGCCGCTCGTTCCTTCAGGATGCGCGCGAGCGCCACGCCGCCGACGGTGACCACCGCGAGCAGGCTGAGGGCGAGCGCGGGGTTTCTGCGCGTCCACAGTGCAAGCCGGGCAACCGGTCCGCGCCGGCGCGCGTGGATCGGTTCGCGCGCCAGGAAGCGGCGGAGGTCGTCGGCCATCGCACCCGCCGTGGCGTAGCGACGATCGGGCTCCCGCGCGATCGCCTTGAGGCAGATCGTTTCGAGATCCGCGGGAGTCGACACGCGCACACGTCGCGGCGGCGGCGCATCCCTGTGAACGACCGCGTAGGAGAGCGCCGTCGGGGTTTCGCCGTGAAACGGCGTTTTGCCGCAGATCAGCGTGTAGAGCACGACGCCGAGGCTGAACACGTCGCTGCGCTCGTCGATCGACTCCACGTCGCCGAGCACCTGCTCGGGTGACATGTAGGCGGGCGTCCCGAGAACGTCGCCGCGACGGGTCAGGGTCGCGTCCGTCGCGGCCAGGTGCGCGAGTCCGAAGTCCGTGAGCAGCGGGCGCCCGGCCTCGTCCATGAGAACGTTGCTCGGTTTGACGTCGCGGTGGACGACCCCGCACTGATGGGCGTAGTCGAGCGCATCCGCGACACGCGCCGCGATCGTCGCGGCCTGGTCCGCGGAGAACTCGCGATCCTCCATCGCCTGCGCGAGGGTCGGACCCGGGATGAGGTCGGAGACGAGAAACGGGCCGCACGCGTCGGCGCCGACTTCGTGCACGGTGACGATTGCCGGATGGCGCAGACGGGCCGCGCTTCTGGCCTCGCGTTGAAAACGAGCCTGGGCCTGTTCGTCTTCGCCCAACTCGGGGCGCAGGCGCTTGAGAGCCACCTCGCGTGCGAGATCGGGGTCGAACGCGCGCCAGACCTCGGCGAACGCGCCGGTTCCAATCACGGCGCGCAGCTCATAGCGGCCGATGCGGCTTCCGGCGGTCACGTGCCGGCGCGCGAGGTAGTCCCGTTCGCGAACCAATCGGTCGCGCTGCCGTGCGGCGGGCTCGAATCGACGGACGTAGTCGCTGACCGACGGCGGGTCCCCGTGGCGGTAGCGCATCTCCATGTCGATGCAGACGAGCTCCAAGAGGGTGGCCTCGAAGCGTGGATCCGATGCGTCGGGAAGGAACTCCTCGATGGGTGTCGCTCCCTGCTGGAGCCACTGCCGCTCGAACCCCCGGCGCCGTTCTTCGTCGATCGGGGACGCGGCACTCGACATGGCCGAATGATATCGTAGGCGCCGTCTGATGGACGACGCGGGCTTGATCGCTGGATTGCGCGACGGTGATGAACTGGCGATGACCGAGTTTGCGCGGCGCTACCGGACCGCTCTCGAGCACATAGCGGCCGGCGCGATTTCGCCCGACTTGCGGCGGCGCATCAGCCCGGAGAGCGTTGCGCAGTCCGTTTGCCGGACGTTTCTGCGGCGCATGGAATCGAACCCATACGTGTTGCAGGACGTCAGCAGCCTCTGGAGCCTGTTGTGCGCGATCGTTCTCACGAAGGTGCGCGAGAAAGTCCGCTACCACAAGCGCGAACGGCGCCGCGCCGGACGGGAAATTCCGCTGGAGGAGGCGCAGGGGGTTGTGGATGCGGCGCCGTCGCCCGCCGAGCTCGCGGCGTTTCGGGAGGCGTTCGAGCAGGTCCTCGGCGACATCGACCACGAGGAGCGGCGCATCTTCGAACTGCGCCTCTATGGAAAGACGCAGGAAGAGATCGGCGCGGAACTCGGCTGCAGCGAGCGCACGGTTCGGCGTCTGTTGGGTGCGCTCGAGCAAAAGTTGCGAAGGCGCCTCGAACCGCGCGAGTGATTCGACCTTTGGCGTAGGCTGTCGGCCGCATGAGCGAACACGGGCAAACCGAAGGTGCCGGATCGCCGCCGCCGCATGAAGCGGAGGTCGCGGTCGTCGGCGCCGGCGCGGCGGGGCTGATGGTTGCGGTGTACGCGGGCCGCAACGGAGCTCCGGCGACGGTGCTCGAGGGGGCGCGCACCCTCGGTGCGAAGATTCTTGTCGCGGGCGGCGGTCGTTGCAACGTGACGCACGACGAGGTCGACGAGAAGAGCTTTGCGGGTTCGACGCCGAAGTCGATCCGCAAGGTGCTGCGCCGGTTCGATGTGCCCGAGACGGTCGAGTTCTTCAAGACGCTCGGTGTCGAGCTGAAGCGGGAGGATACCGGCAAGCTCTTCCCCGTGACGGACCGCGCGCGGACCGTGCTCGATGCGTTGCTTCGCGCCGTCAGCGACGCGGGATCCCGCGTTCACCACCCGTGCCGCGTCCAATCGGTCCGGCTCGACGGCGATGGGTTTCTTGTCGAAGGCGAGGGATTAGCCGTGCGTGCGGCGCGCGTCGTCCTGGCGACGGGCGGCAAGAGCCTGCCGAAGTCGGGCAGCGACGGCGGTGGGTGGGAGATCGCGCGCGCGCTCGGCCACTCGGTGACACCAAGGTTGCTGCCGGCGCTGGTCGGCCTGACGCTCGCCGATTCTTCGTTCGTCCCGTCGCTCTCCGGGCTCACGCTGACCACGACGCTCCAGGTTCGCGCTGCGAGCGGCAAACGCCTCGCGAGCCGCACGGCGTCCACCCTATGCACGCACTTCGGCATCTCCGGTCCCGGGCCGATGGACATCAGCCGCCACTTCCTGAACGCTCAACTCGACGACCCGGCCGCGCAGTTGACGATCTCGTGGCTACCGGAGCGCTCGGACGAAACCCTCGACGCGGACTTGCGAACACTCGGCAAGAAGACGGTGTTGCGCGCGCTATCCGAGTGGTTGCCCGAGCGACTGGCCCGCGCCCTCTGTCGGGATGCGGGTGTCGATGTTCAGACCGCGGGACATTCGCTTTCGCGGGACGGGCGCCGCGCCCTCGTGCGCGCGCTCACGGCGACGGTGCTTCCGGTCACGGGGACGCGCGGATGGAATCAGGCGGAGGCGACCGCAGGCGGCGTGCCCCTCGCGGAAGTGAATCTCAAGACGATGGAGTCGCGCGTGTGCCCCGGGCTGTACCTCTGCGGCGAGATGCTCGACGTCGACGGCCGCATCGGCGGCTACAACTTCCAGTGGGCATGGGCCAGCGGGTTTGTTGCGGGGTGCGCCGCTGCCGTGTCTGGATAGCGGGTATCAATCGTCGCACCGGTGCCGGTTGACCGCCCCGGCGGGGCTTCGGACGCGCTGGTTGGATCGCCTAACTACACGGCACAGGTCCTGAAGCCGGTGAACGCGTCGCGCCGGGTCGGCAAATACGATTGGCGGTAGCTGCTGCGAATCAAGCACGAGGATGTCGCGCAGGATCCGCCGCGCGCAACGGTGTGGTCGCCGAACTGCAGCGTCGACATGTACGGGTACACGTCCACAGAAAAGCCGTCGTACGGCAGAAACTGGGTCGACGTCCACTCCCACGCGGTGCCGATCATCTGCACGCATCCGTTTTCGGCCGCGCCGTCGGCGAGAGCATCGACGCCGTGCGCACCGAGCGCGCGCCCGTCCATGTCCACACGAGCGGTATCCATCTCGTCCCCCCAAGGGAACCGCCGGCCGTCCTTGCCTCGCGCCGCGGCCTCCCACTCCCGTTCCGTCGGCAGGCGGCGGCCCGCGCGCTTGCAGAACGCCTCCGCCTCCCAATAGCAGAGATGCATGGCCGGCGCATGAAGCGGGAGATCGACAAAACGATCGAACCGGCGGGTTTGCCACGCGCCGCTGTCGTCGCGCCGCCAATACAGCGGATGTTTGGCTTTGGTCTCCGCAAGCCACGCGCGCCCGCGAAAGCTCCAGGCTTGTTCGTCCTCGTAGCCGCCGTCCTCCACAAACGCGAGAAACTCGCCGTTGGAGACGAGCGCCTTCGAGATGCGAAACGGCTCCAGCGCCACGCGATGCCCGGGCCGTTCGTTGTCGAAGCTGAAGCGCTCGGGCGACGGGTCGGGCGTGTTGCCGGGAACACCCATTTCGTACTCGCCGCCAGGCACCTGTGCGTCGCCGAGGGGCGCGGCCGCTTGCGCTGCGATTTCGATGGCGGAGGTCGGCGCCGGGTAACCGATCGTCTGGCGGCACCAGATCATCGATTCGATGTGCATGTTCTGGTGCCCGATGCCGTACTGGCAGAGATACTGCTCCTGCGGGTCCGGGTCCCCGTCCGTCAACCGCGCGCGCACCTCGTCGATCACGCGAGTGTAGTAGTCGAGCGCCGTCTGTTTGCCCGGCACGACATCGTCCCGCCAGCGGTCCTCGTGCCGGATCTCGAAGGAATCCCAAATCTCGTCGAAGCCGGGCATGCGCGGGTCCGCGCTACCCAGAGGCCGCAAGAGGAAGTACTCGTAGAAAAACGCGGCGTGGCCGAGTTCCCAAATTGGCGGATTGATGCCCCGGTCATACGGGACGGTCAGTTGCTGTTCATCGAGGTCTTCGAGCAACGCGCGCGTCCGCCGGTCGGTGTTATCGAGTTCACGGAGGATGTCATCTTTGGTGCGCATTCGGTCCTCTCACGCCGATGCGGACTGCCGGTCCGCGGCGTCGAGTTTTGCGACGAGGTCGTGCCAGGCGTTCCGTTCGTGTGCCGGTTGGAACTGCTCCGTGCGACGGTCCGCCTGCTCGTGGAGCAGGTCGAGAAACGCCGCGTCCGTCTCGGCGCGATGCATCAGGTCGCGAAGCTGCTCTGTTCGGCCCGCGTCGAACAGACCGGCGTAGTCGTCGCCCAAGAGGCTGCGAGTGGCATCGTTGCGCGCCGCGAGAACGGGCGTGCCGGCCACCAGGGACTCGCCGATCACGCGTGCGCCGCCCTCGGCGATCGACGAAAGGACCTGCAGGCGGCACCGGGCCATGAGCTCTTGCGCGGCCCCCGGGTCGACCTCACCGAGCCACGTGTAGCGGGGGTTGTCCCGTTGCTCTTGCGCCACGCGCTCACGGTAGTCGTCCTCGAGGATCGCTCCCGCATGCCGGATCCGGATGCGCGATTCGGCCGGGAGTAGTCGCGCCGCGGCAGCCGCGAGCATCGGATCCTTAACGGTCCGCAGATGCCCGACCACGCAGACTTCGAATGCGTCTGTCGATCTTGCGGGTTTCGTCGGCGGGGCGGTGGCCGACTGCACGATGACGCACACACGATCGCGGAGGGCTTCCGGCACGCGGTCCCGCGCACCAGGTTGAAGTACGACGATGCGGTTGGCGATCCGCAGCGAGTCGAGCGAATCGTCGCCCAACTCCGGATAGAGATCGGAGCCGGTCAGGGCGACGACGACACTCTTTCCGGGATGGTCTTTGTGGAACGCGACGATCTCCGGATGAGTCCGGGTTGCGTTGAGCGCGATGAGAGCGTCGGCGTCCCGTCCGCCGTGTTCCGCGGCGACGGTGGCCGTGTGTCCCAAATTGCGCAGCAGTTCCGCCCACTGCTGTGCCGTGTTTCGGTTCCCGGTTTGAATCGCCTTGGACGTCGGCGTCACGATCAGGAAATGCACGCCAGAGGTTATAGCCGCTGCGGCGCGGTCCAAGAACCCCGTTGCGCGGGCCTACTCCTCGCTCGGGTCCTGTGTCGGCAGGAGCATCGGGCTCGTGTAGATCTTGATTTCGGGGTACTTCTGCAGAAAGCAGTCGCGCGCCCGTTGAGTCTGTTTTCGGAGTTGGTCGCGGCCAAACGAGGCGGAGCCCTCATGCCAGACGTACGCGAGGGGGTCGATCTGCAGTTGGAAGCCGAGCGCCGCGGCCCGCAGGCTCAGGTCCGTGTCCTCGCCGCCGTGTCCGTCGAATTGCTCATCGAGTCCCTCGAGGGCTTTCCACGCATCGGCGGTGATGTAGAGGAAGAATGCCGCAAGGCGCTGGGGCGAAGGGAAAGGTTGTCCGGTTTCCGCGTCCCCCTCCTCGAAGAAACCGCGCGCGTTTTGTGCCCCTCCGCCGCCCTGGTTGGAAACCGCGGATACGAATGCGCGCGCCTTCGGCCAGGCCGCGATCCGATGACACGCCAACGCGGTCGGAATCGTGTCGTCGTTCGCGAGAATCAGCGCGTTCAGATCCGGGTGGCGTTCGAGCAGTGCATGCGCCGCACGGTTCACGCGACGTGCAAAGACGAACTCGTCATCGTCGTGCAGGATGAACACGTCGCCGACCGCGCCGTCGAGTTGCACCGCCAGTTTCATCGTCGGCTGCTCGACAGAGCGGGTGCCCGTGACGACGACCGCCGAGAATTCGACACCGGGAGGCGTCAACGCGTCCATCCGCGCAAGCACGCGATTCGATCGCGTCGCGTTCGGTTCGTCCGTCGCGATGCAGAGGCCGATTTTCGTGGTCGGCGCGGTGTCCGGCGGCGCGCGGTGATCGGATCGCAACGCCTGCAGCGCGAGTCGAAATTCCCCGCAGCCCTCGTCGAGCCCGCGAAGTCGGCCGAAAGCGTCGGAACGACGCGTCGCATGTCGCGCAGCGGCCGCGGCGTGAGGTACCACATGCGGCGCGGCCAGATCCCTCGGTCCCGCACTTCGAACAGTGCTTCGACGACGGGGTCCTCCAGGCCTCGGCGGCGCGAGACTCGAATCCGGCCGTCCGGCATCACCGCGGACCAGAGCGCCAGCGCGGCGGTGGGCCCTGCCGGCAGCGCGTCGAGTCTTATCTCCGCGATGTGGCGGGACGCGAGTTTCCATAAGACCTCCGGTTCTGACTCCAGCGCGGCGCACTCGAGCCGTGCCCTGGTCTTTTTCGCCAAGAGCGTCATGCCCCGGTTGTCGCCGCTCATTTCAAGAACCATGCGCGCCGGATGAGGCCGTTCACGACCTCGTAGATCGCGACGGCGCCGAGGCGCTCGCGGCCGGGCATGCCGGTCACGTCTTCGTGGTCGATCACGAACCGGTCGTGCGCGATGCGCGTGATCAACCGGCAGTGAAGCTCGGGTGCGCCGGCGAACAGCTCGGAGTAGATGGCGCGCATCTCGTCGCGGCCGCGCGCGAATCGCTCCTCGCCGGGCAGCCGGAACAACTCGACGTCGGTGTGATACGGGATCAGAAACGCGTCGATGTCCCGGGCGTTGTACGCGTCGAGTTGGGCTTGTGCGGCCTCCGCCGGTGTCATGCGCGGAATGTACCGGAATCCGGCGGACGCGAGAACGTGGCAGCGATGGCGTATCGTGTGCCCGACATGGGTTCCCTGCTCGTCACCGGCGGCGCCGGATTCATCGGTTCCAACTTCGTGCGTACGGCGTGCGACCGCGTCTCGGACCGAATCGTTGTGCTCGACGCCCTCACCTATGCGGGCAACCTGGCCAACATCCGCGATCTAGTGGATCAGGGCCACGTCGATTTTGTGAAGGGCGACATCTGCGACGAGGCGCTCGTCGGCCAACTCTTCCGCGACCGCGGGATCACGCGCGTCGTTCACTTCGCGGCGGAGAGTCACGTCGACCGGTCGATCCTCGGGCCCGAGGCGTTCTTGCGGACGAACATCCACGGCACGTACGTGCTGCTTCAGGCGGCGCGCAGCGCTTGGGGCGAGGCGACGACGGAGCGGTTCCTCCATGTGTCTACCGACGAGGTCTACGGTGCGCTGACGCCCGACGACCCGCCGTTCACGGAATCGAGCCCGTACCTGCCGAGCAGCCCGTATTCGTCATCCAAAGCGGCGTCGGACCACCTCGCCCGCAGTTGGAACCACACCTACGGCCTGCCGGTGCTGGTGACGAACTGCAGCAACAACTACGGCCCGTGGCAGTTCCCCGAAAAGCTGATCCCGCTCGTGATTCTGAACGCCGTGGAGGAGCGCGAGCTGCCGGTCTACGGCGACGGTTTGCAGGTGCGCGATTGGCTCCATGTCGAGGATCACTGCGATGCGCTCCTACGAGTGCTCGATCGGGGCGCCGTGGGCGAGACCTACCTCGTTGGCGGCAACTGCGAACGCAAGAACATCGACATCGTGAAGTGGATCTGCGACGCCGTGGATGAGCGTCTGGGCCGCGCCGCCGGCACCGCGCGCGGGTTGATTCGCCACGTCACCGACCGCCCGGGCCATGATCGCCGCTACGCCATCGACGCGAGCAAGCTGCGGGATGAACTCGGGTGGGCGCCGACACGCACCCTCGAAGAGGCGCTCCCGTCCGTCGTCGATTGGTATCTCGAGCACCGTGACTGGGCCACCGACATCCGCTCCGGCGCGTACCTCGATTATTACGACACCCAGTACGGCGCGCGCTAGGTTGCTGGCCCAACGGCTGACGCCGTTGGAGCGGTGCGGGCGGATCTCGAAGCCAATCTCGTCAACCGCCAGGCCGGGTCTCGGGTTCGAGCGCGTCGACAAGCGAGTTGGCTTCGCGGAACGCGGCTTCGTCCGGCGAGGAACCCCCATAACGGGCGGCCACCAGCGACTCGATGAGACGGGCGGTGCGCGCGGCGACGTCGGCGGAAACTCCAACCGCTCGCATGCGCTGCGCGAGATCGGGACTGATGACCGACGCGGCGGGGCAGCCGAGCCGCGCGCCGAGATACTCGGTGAGAAGCTTCGCGAGGTCGGCGCCCGGTTGGCTGGCCTGAGCGCGAAACGCATCCGCCGCGACGTCCGGGTCGATCTGTCGGCGCCGCGTCCCGATCCGCACTCCGATCCATACGCAGAACGCGAATAGGACAAGCGCCGCGCCGATCAAGAGGGTGAAGTCGATGGGCGCCTCGGCCGCCGTTGGTGTCTCGGTGGACCGCGTGGCGTCACCGGACACGCTCAGCGCGACGGGTTCGGTGTGAACCGTTCGGTACTTCTCCTTCGCCGGATCGAAGAAGGTGAACGGGATCGCGGGAATTTCACCGGTCGCCGCGTCCGCGATCGCGAGATCGTATGTGATCGCGCGGGTGTGCACGTGTGCCGCCTGGTCCTTGTTGTCGAGCACGCCGTACACGTGAAAGCCCGGCAGGCGATCCAGGCGCGGCGGATCGAATCGCTCCAGATTGCCCTCGCCCTGGATGAGCAGCGAGAGCCGGAAGGCGGTTTTGGGCGACACCTGTTGCGCAGTCATCTCGGCGCGAATCGAAAAATGGCCGACCGCGCCGCCGAACCCCTTGGGTTTTCCCTCTTCGGGCAGGGCTCGAATCGAAATCGTGCGCGGCATGCCCTGGACCGATATCTCGCGCCGGTCCAGTGGCACCCGTCCGCGGACGAAGTCATCGCGGAAGTTCGTCGCGCAGGCGAACTGAACGCGCGGCGCGGAGGCTTCGAGATCGCCCAGTGCGGTCGGAAGCACCGTGCGTCGGATCTCGAGCAGCGTGAACGTCCTGCCGTCTTGTTCGCGCTCGCCGGCCACGATCGCGTCTTGTTCCTCGCCGTTCAGGACGAGCGTGAGCGTGCGCTGCATGCGCCCACGTCCGGGTTGGCTCCGGAGTCGTGCGCCCGGCCACTCCTGCAGCCATGGCGCGTGAATCTGAACCGGGACATCGAACCGTTGCTGAAACATCTGCACCGCGTTCGACTCGAAGAACTCGCGGTCGAAACCGATACGCAGCGTGATCCGAAACGGCTCTTCGAGAAAGTAGGTGTCGCGCGCGGTCTCCGTTTCCAGAAACACGCGCGTTTCGGGACCGGGTTCCCCGGCGTGGGTCTGGGCCACGCCGTACAAGAGCAGCGCGATCGAAAACGCGGCGGCGCGGCTCACCAATCCCTCTCGATCGCCGCCGAGCGCTCGGCTCGTTGGGCTTTGCGCATCCCGATCTTCTCGCGCTCCTTCTGCGCGAGCTTCTCGATCAGGCCGAGGATCTGCTCCGGCGAAAGCTCCTTGGTTTGCGGCGCGGTGTCCGGTTGCGGTTCGGGGTCCGGTGCCGGTTTCGGCTTCGGCTTCGGTTGAGGTTTCGGTTTGGGCTTGGGGTCGCGTTGGCGTTTGCGCTCCTGTTTCGCGCGGTCCTTCTGTTCTTGCAGATCCCGTAACTTCAGGAGCGAGCGCTCCGCGTTGCGCCGCGCCGCCGGCCAGCCTGACCCGCTCATCGCCGCGACCGCGAAGGACTCGTGCGCCCGTTTCGCATAGGTGATGGCCACATCGAACGCAAAGGGCTCGGCGCCCGCGGTCTTGGCTTGCGCCTCCGCCAACGTGCATTGCGCGAACGCGAGATGGCCCAGCAGGAAATCGCACCGGGACACGGTTGCGCCCGCCGCCAGCCGCGCCGCTTTCTCGGATGCGCTGCGGGCGTCCGCGAGATCGCCCGCCCGCAGCGCGGCCAGCGCGCGGTTGTACAGGACCTCGGCGGACGCTCCGTCGGCGTCGGCCTCCGATGCGCGTCGGAACGCGGCATGGGCATCCTCGAAGCGCCCGTCCTCGTACGCCTCGTGCCCCGACGGGGACCGTCCGCAACCGGACAGCGACAACGCGAGGAGCCAAGCGGCGATCGACTTCGCCTTCATCGTTTGCGATCGCTCCACGCCAGATCGACGACGAAAAAGAGAAACGCGACGGACAACGGCCACTGGTAGCGGTTCTCGCGCTCGTGTTTTTCGCGCTGTTGCCGCGCCGCGCGCGCCATCGGTTCCACGCGCGATTCGTAGAGTTCCACGAGCGCGTCCGGATGGTTGTGCGCTTCGACGAACCGGCCGCCGGTGGCCGTCGCGATGCGTTTCAGGCCGTTGACGTCCATCGTCGAGACGACCTCGGCGCCTTCGCGATCGCGCAGAAACGACTCCGCGCCGCGGCCGTCCCGGACCGGGATCTTGCCGCCCCGTGGCGTTCCGAGTCCGATGCAATGCACGACGATGTTCGATTCGGCGGCGGTCCGCGCGGCCCTGAGACCGGCGCCCTCGAGATCCTCTCCGTCCGTCATTAGAAAGATCGCCTCGTGTTCACCCGTCGCGCCCTCGATGGCTGCGAGCGCGGTTGTTATCGCCGCGCCGAGGTCGGATCCGCCGCGATCGACGCTGAGCGGGCTCGCCGAATCGGCCAGTGTCGAAAGCGAAGTCATGTCGCGCGTGAGCGGAACGGCCAGGCGCGCCTCACCGGCGAACAGGACCAGGCCGATGCGGTTTCCCGCGGCGCGTTCCGACAGCGCACGGATTTCGTCGCGCGCGCGCGACAACCGGTTCGGGTGCACGTCGCGCGCGAGCATCGAACGGGAAACGTCCAGGCAAACGACCAGATCGACGCCCTTTGATTCCGAAGCTCCCGTCGCGGGGCCCCAGACCGGCTGCAATACCGCGAGCGCAGCCATGAAGACCGCGGCCGCGAAGATCCACGGGCCGGCAGGGCGCGGCCGCGGGCCGGAGATCAGGCCGTCGGCGCGATGGCCGAGCGCGCGTCGCGTTTCCGCCGCGCGCCGACGCCGGACGAACAGGAGAATCAAGACCAAGATCGGCGCCGACAGGAGCAGCGGCCACGCGTCGAACCGGAGGAAGAAGTCGCCGCCACTCACGGGAGCACCCGGAACAGGCTCTGTTGCAACAACCGTCCCGCGATCAGCAGCGCCAGCGCCGCCGCCAGAAACGGAAGGAACCTGTCCTCGATCCGAAGCCGCACCGCCGCGAACTCCACACGTTCGAGCCGGTCGATCTCGGCGTATACGTTCGCCATCGCGTCGGCGTCCTGCGCCTCGAAGAACACCCCACCGGTTCGTTCCGCCAGATCACGAACCTGGCTCGTGTCCAACGCCTGCCATTCGCCATCGGCGTTTGCGCGCCCCCGGCCGGCCGCGACCGCGTAGACCCGAACGCCAAGTTTCTTTGCGAGCTGCGCGGAGTGCAGCGGTGCGATCTCGTTCGGTTTCTGCTCGTCCGCGACGTTTTCCTCGCCGTCCGTCAGAAGGACGATCACCTTGGATTTGGCCGCGCCGGTTCCCAAGAGCTGGGCGGCGCGAGCTACGGCGATCCCGATGCCGGTGGCGTCCTCCGGACCGTCGCTCCGGACGAGCTCCGTTTGCGCGAGAAATCCGTCGAGCGCGTCGTGATCCAGCGTCGGCGGACATCGAACATCCGCGAACCGCGCGAAGCTGAGGAGTCCGATGCGATCGTCGGGACGCGCTTTCACGAACCGCGCCGCTGCGGCCTTGGCCACATCGAGTCGGGTCTGCCCCGCCTCCATGTCGTTCGCGACCATGGAGGATGACGTGTCGAGGCAGAGCAGGATGTCGACGCCGTCCCGGACCTGCGGCCGCGCGATGTGGTGCGCTGGCCGCGCGAGGGCGAGCACGATCAGCAAGATCCCCGCGAGCTGCATCCACCGGGGCAGCGGCAGGAGCCGGACTCGCCACGTGCGCGGGAGCGCGGGTTCCAGGAACGTGCCCGGCGCGAACGATACGGATGCCGCTCCGGCGCGGCGGCGCAGGAGAAGCGCCGCGGCCACGAGGACGCCGAGCCACAGATATACGGGCTCGAGCAAGGACAAGCCGCTCACGAGTGGTCGGCCCTCCGCACGAACGACTCGATGGCGTCGAGCATGGCGGCGCCTTGATCCGGGCCCGGCGTTGTGTGCGCGAACTTGACCATGTCGCACGGGTGCAACGCGGCTGCCGCCGCATCGCCGTTTGGTTGCGCCAACGTGTCGCGAACCTCCTCGGTCGAAAGTTCGGGGCCGGCGCCGAGAGATTCGCTCAGGAAGACACGCAACACCGCGGCGGCATCGATGTGCAGCCGCTCGATCTCCGCGCGGTCTTTCGGCGAACGGGCCCGGAGCGGTTCCAGGGCACGCAACGCATCGGCGATCGGGTCGTGCGGCGGGTGGGCCGGCAGCGTGGGTTCAGGGTCCGGATGCGGCGGACCCCTCTTGCGCCGGCGGGCCGCAAGGGCGACCGCGCCGAGGAGCGCGAGTGAAGCGCCGAGGATCCACGGCCACGGGACCGGCGCGGACAGGAGCCCGTCCGGCCATTCGACCGGCCCGGGTTCCGCGGGATCCACCGACGGTTGGACGGAAATCTCCGGCCCGCCCCCGCCGATGCGAATGGTGCCGACCGCGAACGCCCACGCCTGATACCGGCGTGTTTCCTCGATATGGCGGCCGTCCTCGCGCCGCTTTGTGTCGATCAACCGCACCTTCAGCGGCACGAGCGCGGCGTCGTCCCACTCCGGCGCCGAGACCCCGCGGCGCCACGTGCGCACGACCGACAGCGAAAACGCCTCGCCGAACCCGACTTCCGATTTTGCGCTCGCGATGTGCGGCCGGTCGAGCGGGCGAACCGGGGACTGGTCTGCGCACGCCGCGATGAGGCCGAGACCGATGAAGAGAACGGTGCGCGCGGCACGGAGCATTAGGTGGGGGATTTTATCGGATCGCTGGTTCGGGGGACGCGGACATCCGCGTTGCCGTACGCTCTCCCCCTTTTGAACTTGTCCTTGCCCTGGACCCTCTGCCCTTTTCGTTTTCCTGCTTCCTCCGCCCTTTTTTCCCTAGTACAGGAGATGCAGGAAGGGGAGAAGGAGCAGGGCAGAGGAAAAGGGCCGGGTGTGAAGGGCCGAGGACGAGGGCAAGGGCAAGGAAAGGGCCGGAAGCAATAGGCGAACGCGTGTTCGGCGCGAGATCGGCCGCGTCAGCCGTAGATCCGACGCATGTCCGGGCGTTCGGTGCAGGCGTAGTGGACCCAGATGTACACGTGGCTGAACGCGGCGAGCAACAGTGCCGCGCTGGAGTTGAACGCGAACGCGGGCGCCCACAGGATGAGGAAGCCGTACACGTACATCGAGTTGCTGCTGAAGCGGAAGATGCCCTTTCGGATCAGCGGAGCGGAGCGGTAGGCGGGGTCGAAGTGGTCGATCCCGAACGCGCGTTTGAACCCGAAGTAGCGCTTGATCGAATAGACGAGGTATACGCCCGGGACCACGCAGATCGTGGCGAGGGCGTAGGCGAGCGTCGGCGGTAGTCCCAGGGAACCGCTGTTTGAAAGCGCGACGATCACGGCGAGCACCGGGCGCGCGAGGATCAGGATCGCAAACACGACCTGATACGCCGGGAACGCGGCCTTGCCGAAGCGGCGGGTGAGTGATTGACCGTGCAGCTCGAGGCGCCAGCACAACCAAACGAACACCTGGTGCACGACGGCGTTGGCGACGCCGAGCCAAACCCACGTGGAGGTCTGGATGCCCAGGAGCGATCCATCGGAGACCCCGTCGACGCGAAGGCCCGCGGCGACGACGGCAACGAGAACCGCGAGGCCGAGCGCATGTGCGATCTGATGCTCGAGGACCAGGCGCACGCGCGACGTGTTGGTCAGCGTTTGGCTCCGCGCGCGGCGCGCATGCTGAAGACTTTGAGTATGGGCCGCGCGATCATGTCGTTGTCCCGCTCGCGTGTGATGGGCACGTCCATGAGATCAACACCCGCGCGGCGTAGCTCGTCGTCGGTCTTCTTGCGCCACGCCTCGACGCGCGATTTGTAAGCGGCGCGGACTCTCGGGGAGCCCCAATCGATGGTCTGCTCGACGCCGGTTTCGGGATCCCGGACGCGCAGAAGCCCGGTGTCGGGCGCGGTGAGCTCCGGGGGAAGCAGTCGCACCGCGACGACGTCGTGGCGGCGTGCGCACAGGGCGAGCGCGTGTTCCCAGCCGGTGGTCAGGAAGTCGGACACCAAAAATACAACCGCGCGCCGGCGAACGACACGCGATGCGAACTCGAGCGCCGGGCGGAAATCCGTCGCCGCGGTCGGCACCTTCAACGCCAGGCAGTCGCGCACGATACGCAGCGCGTGTCCGATGCCCTTGAGCGGCGCGACGTATTTGTCGACGCGGTCGTGAAACGCGATCAGGCCGACCTTGTCGTTGTTGCGAATCGCCGAGAGCGCGAGGCACGCGCAGATCCGCGCCGCGCACTGCCGCGCCGACCAGTGGCCGAACCCGCCGGACATCGATGCGGACAGATCGAGCAGAAACAGGACGGTCAGCTCGCGCTCGTCCACATAGGTTTTCACGAACGGCCGGCCCATGCGCGCGGTCACGTTGGTGTCCACCGACCGGCGCGAGTCGCCCTCGACGTATTCGCGCACGGTGTCGAACTCGATGCCGGATCCGCGAAACGCCGAACTGTAGCCGCCAGCGAATACGCTCGTCACAAGTCGTTTGGCTTGCACGTCGATGCGCCGCACCTCGGCGAGCAGCTCGGAGAGTTCGAGTTCGTGATCGTCGGGCGTGCTCGGCGGCGTGCTCACGGCACCGGCACCGCGTCGAGCACGCGCCGGATCACCTGCGCGGAGTCGATGCCCTCGGCCTCGGCTTCATACGTCGTGATGAGGCGATGTTGCAACACCGGCATCGCGACGGACTTGACGTCGTGCGGTGTGACAAAACCGCGGCCCTCGAGGAACGCGCGGGCGCGGGCGGCCTGCGTGAGCGCGATGGTGCCGCGCGGCGAGATGCCGTACAGGATGAGCGGGGCGAGATCGTCGAGTCCCGCCTCCGTGGGCCGCCGCGTGGCGAACGCGAGATCCACGAGGTAGTGCAGGATCTTCTGGTCCACGTAGATTTCGTCCATCAGCTCGCGCGCGCGAAAGATCTGTTCGGGAGACGCGATGGATGACACCTTCGCCTTCTGCCCGGTCTTCGCCATGCGCTCGACGATGCGCAACTCCTGCTCCTTGTTCGGATAGTCGACGACGATCTTGAGCATGAACCGGTCGACCTGCGCTTCGGGAAGCGGGTAGGTCCCTTCCTGTA
>JAZFYD010000224.1:0-15617 GCA_036443405.1 Planctomycetota bacterium | reverse complement strand
GATGGAAAAGACCCTCGCCGCCCGTGCCAAGCTCCTCGAACGTGCTCAGGAACGCTACCTGTTCCGCGTGCAGGACAAGACGCTTCCCCTCGAAATGGTCGTCGAGGACGGCCGGTGCGTCGGCGTGAAGATCCAACGGACCGAGGTCGAGGGCCGCAAAGCGACGCCGATCGAAGGATCCGAGGAGATCATCGCGACCGATCTCGTCATTTCCTCCATCGGCTCCGTTCCCGAGAAGATCGCGGGCATCGACACCAAGGGTGAGACCTACACGTTCTCCGATTGGGATCTCGGCGTGTATGCGGGTGCGGACGGCGTGTTCGGCATCGGCAACGTGGTCACCGGTCAGGGCAACATCCGCGCGTCGTTGATGCACTCGCGCACCGTCACGAACTATCTGGCGGAGCACTACTTCGCCAGCGCTTCGAGCGCAGCGACCGCGGAAGCCGTTCAAGCGCACCTTTCGACCAAGGATCCGCTTTCCGCCGAACAGGCCGACGGGCTCATCGCCCGCGCCAAGGACCTGCAGGCGAAGGTCGGCTACACGGGTTTCCGCGGCTGGGTCGAAGCCAACGCGCCTGGCGGTGTGGCTCCAACGCAACAACCGAAATCCGTTTCGTAAACGCCGCCCCGGTGGCGGCGCAGGCCCCTTAGAATCGGGCTCCATGCGCCGAGTCCTGCTCCTGTCCGCGGTCGCGCTGTTGGGCGCCGTGTTGGCGTGGAATGCCGGGCGAACCCCGACTCAAAGCGACGATAACTCGGCGGCCGCCCCCCCCACCGAGCCGCTCGCCGAATCGGTTTCGACTGAACCCAGTCCTGCGGCGACCACTGCGCCTGAAAAACCCGCGGCCCCGGCAACAACGCCGGCGCCAAAACGCATAGTTCGCCGCTACGAGCAGCTTCTGAAGGGTCGGCGCGCGGCCACACTCGAGGTCGTATGGACCACGGAGATCCGAGATGGCAAACCCGTCGTCAAGGATGTGACGACGACGCTCAACCGCACTGCACGGGCCATGGGCCGCAGCCAGACCGTATTCCAGAGCCGCACGGTCTCGACCATCTACCGCACCGAAACCGGGGATGTCCTATCAGAGGTCAGTGTGACGGACCTCGCCGGTGAGCGCGTCGACAAATTGAAGATCGAGCGCATCGAGACCGGTTACCGCGTCGAGCAACAGGTTGGCGACAACATCGAAACCTACATCATCGAAACCAACGGCCCGGCCAAGCTCGACGCCGAGGCATTCTTGGGTGTGAAGATCCGTTCGGGCGAGGCCATCAAGGGCGCTGTGTTCACGTACCCGCAACTCAATCGCCGGGCGAAGGCCCTTTCCCCGACCAAGCTCGAGGTCATGGGACACGACGACGAAGGCCCCGGGCTCAAGGTCGTTCAGACCACCGAGGGTTACAAGACGCTCTGGTGGTTCGACGTCGACGGTTCCGTGGTGCGCCTGCGGCGCGGCGACACCGTCATTCGCCGCGACGACACCATCGACCTCGCCGCACTGCCGCGCGCCCCACCGTCGTATTCGATCACGCTCAAGTCCGACCGGTACCTGCCGCGACTGTTCACGGCGGAGGAGATGGTTGTCGAACTTCGGGTCGAGGCCGACGACACACTCGAGGCCCCCCGCGTGGCGCCGAACCCGTTCACCGAAGTGCTCGAACGCCGCTCCGACTTCGTGCGCCTCAAGCTCCGGCGTTTCGACAACGAGGACGCGGACACACCCTATCCCGTCAAGGCGCCCGAGACACCCGAGTTCCGTCGCGCGTTGAAAGCCACGCCGCTGATGGAGGTCGACGATCCACAGCTGAAACGCATCGTGCGCCACGTCGCGGGCGAGGCGAAGACGGCGCGCGAGGCAGCCACGAAGATCGCCGATTTCGTGTTCACGCTGCTGACCAAGCAGTCGCCGCCGATCGGCGAACTGACGGCGAAGGAGATCCTGAGCGCTCGCATGGGCGACTGCTCCGAGCACGCCCGACTCTTCACCGCGCTCTGCCGCGCGGGCGGCATCCCGGCGCGACGCTGCGGCGGCTACGTCTGCATCGGCAACGCCTGGGGCTCCCACGCCTGGAGTGAGATTTGGGTCGGCGAGTGGATCGGCGCGGACCCAACGACCAACGAGATCGGAACACGCGCTCGCTACATCTTCCTCAGCCGCGAGGATGACCCGAACACCATACCGGCGCAGATCGTCGCCGAACGCAGCTCGATTCGCGTGCTCAAGGCCCGTTTCTCCGACGGCGAGCTCGACTTCACAAGTGGCAGCTCGGTGCACACCACGTCGCTGAACGGCATCACGACGGCGGACACGCCGGAAGGCTGGACCGTGCGGCACTTCGACCACCGATCGTTGATCTCCGGCCCGGGCTTCGATGCCGATCTGCAGATCACCCCCGATCAGGGATATCGGACCTACGCAACACTCGGCCGCGGCCGCGCGGAACGAAAGAAATTCGGCAACAAGGATGCGTTCCGGTTCCACGCACGGGCGAGCAGCGAGGTCTGGTTCATCCCGCTGGGACGCCAGAACCTCCGTCTGATGCTGCGCCGGCACGCGGGCCGCCCGGCTCCGATCGACGCGCTCGCGCAACTCCTCAAACCAACGCTGGACCGTGACGACGGATAACTCCGGCCTCCCCGGCCTGGCACCGCGGCCGGGGGAAGACGGCACCCTCTTTCGTGTTCGCAGCCCGGGCGCGAGGACCATCGAGCTACAACTCTACGAGTCTGCAACCAGCGACGGCGCCGCGCGAACGGTCGCGGCCGATCGGGACGAACACGACGTGTGGAGTGTGTTCGTCTCCGGCGTCACCCACGGTCAAAGCTACACGTGGTCGCGCGATGGCGGACCGCCTCTGCTCGACCCGTTTGCGGTCGCCGTCTCCGGCCCGACGAAGTTTGGGTGCGACGACCCGACAAGACTCGCGCTCCCGCGCCCGACCGGCCCGGCGGTCAACTCGGACGCGCGGAAAAAGAGCCTCGTGGTGCGCGAACCGGAACCGGTGACCTGGCAACGGCCCGCGCATCGGCGCGAGAACCTTGTGATCTACGAGTTGCACGTCCGTGGGTTCACGCGCGGCTCGGGTGCAAACGTCGAGTTCCCGGGCACCTATCGCGGCTTGGCCGAGAAGATCCCCTACCTCCTGCACCTCGGCATCAACGCCGTCGAACTCCTGCCCGTGTTCGAGTTCGACGAGATGGAGCCGCGCCCCGGCATCGCCGCTCCCACCGACCTCGTGAACTACTGGGGGTACAACCCCCTGAGCTGGTTCGCGCCGATGCGCCGCTTCGCAGCCGATGCCGAGCGCCCGGAGGGTCCCATCGACGAGTTCCGCGCGATGGTCGCCGCATTTCACGCCGCGGGCATCGAAGTAATCGTCGATGTCGTGTTCAACCACACCGCCGAAGGGGACGCGAACGGCCCGACGTGGCACCACCGTGCGCTCGACGACCGGAACACGTACGTGCACGACAAGAAGGGTCGCTATGTCGACCATTCGGGCTGCGGCAATACTGTGCGCTGCGCCCGCAGCGCGACCTGCGAGACGATCCTCGAGTCCCTGCACTGGTGGCACGTTCAACTGGGTATCGACGGATTCCGTTTCGATCTGGCCGCGATCCTGGCGCGCGACGACGCGGGCGCGGAAACCGACGCACCCCCGCTGATCCGGGCGATGGACAACGACCCGGCCTTGCGTGAGGCGCGACTCATTGCGGAGCCCTGGGACGCCGGCGGGAGCTACCGCGTCGGCCGTTGGCCGGGCGGCGCGCGCTGGGCGGAATGGAACGACCGCTTTCGCGACGACGTGCGCCGCGCGTGGTTGCTGGGCGAAACACGACCCGGCGTTCTGGCTCGGAGGCTGACGGGAAGCCACGATCTCTTTGCGGACGCCGGCGCCGGCCCGCCGCGAAGCCTGAACTTCGTCACGGCGCACGACGGCTTCACTCTTTCCGACTCGGTTTCGTTCGACAAGCGGCACAACGACGCGAACGGCGAGGCGGGCCGCGACGGTCACGCGCACGAGGTCAGTGCGAATCACGGCAGCGAAGGTCCCACCGACGACGACGCTGTTATCAAACGTCGGGACATCGCGCGTCGTAATCTCGTCGCAACTCTGCTTCTCGCGCACGGAACCCCCATGATGCTCATGGGCGACGAGTCGGGACGAACCCAACGGGGAAACAACAACGCGTACTGTCACGACGGTCCTTTGACGTGGATGGACTGGACCGAAGCCGACAAGGAGTTCCACGGGTTCGTGCGCGACCTCCTGCGCGCGCGCCGCAACCACTCCGAACTGCGCCGCCGCGAGTTCCTGACGGACAGAGAAACGACATGGCTCTCGGCGGACGGTGAGTCCCCTCCGTGGAACGGCGAAGCCGCGGCGTTTGCGTATCGAATCGGTGGGATCCTGCTCGCCGTGAATCCGCTCGATCAGGACGTGGAGTTTCCGCTACCCGGCGACGCGGCCTGGAAACTCGTGCTGTCGACGGCCACGGACCAGCACGCACCGACCACGACCGGGATCACGCTGTCCACGAGCAGCCTCACGCTGCTGCACGACGCAACCGGCTGCGCTGCAACGCGTTAGGACCGGGGCCGAGCACCGCCGACGAACTACGGATGGCTCGCGGCGTCGGCGGGATCGGTGCCAAGATCGCGCTCGGTCGCGTTCCCGAACCCGTCCGCGTCGCGATCGATGCCGATGCGGCGACCGCTTCCCGCGAACACGGCCGTGAATGTCAGCTCGGCACCGGGGGCCGCGAGCTCACGCAGCTCAGCCAGCGTCGCCGTCTCATCGTTTCGATCGGACGCAAACCGGCCGTTCGCCCGATCGAAAAACCAACCCCGGTTTTCACCGTCTCGCACACCGTGCGCGACGAGGTCGATCTCGCCCGAGACGGCCAACGCCTGGAGGCGGTCGAGCATCGCAACGCTGCCGCTCGGAAGCGTCTGTTGCATCCCAACGGCGGCGTGTGTATCGCGACTCGCCGGACCGGGAAGCTCGTTGAGGTCGCCGAGAGATCCGTCCGGCAGATCGGATCCACTGAACGCGAGCAGGAACGCAACAAGGTCCGAGATGTCCTGCACCGACTCGACCTCGAACACGGGCTCCGAGACGAACCGCGCGAGCGAATCGATGCTCCCATCGTGAAGGAAACCGAACCCCGCCAAGCTTTCGGTCTGCGTCATCTCGAACCCGACCTTCTCGTACAGACTGCGCAGCTGCGGCACCTTCATGGAGACGTTGGTCGATCCATCCACGCTCACGAGGCTGTGATGCCGCTCGCCGTTCGGGCCGGGCGGAATCTCTTCGATGAGCGCACCGTCGAGTTGCAGGTCCGGACCGATACCGGCCGGAAGCGTGTGGCACGTCACGCACTGCAAACCGCCGAGCCCTTGCAGGGACCCGTCGAGATCCGCGGTGCGATAGATCAGCAACCCGCGCTGCGCGTCCCCATCAGGGAGCGGCTGCCCGGACGCACCGAAGCGCCCCGTCGTGAAGTGCCCCGGCAGCGGCAGATTCGCCGGCAGTCCGTTCTCAACGCTCCGGAACGGATTCGGCGGGAACCGAACCGTCGCGAGGAAGTTCTCGAACTCCTGCATCTTCGCGGGCACCAACGCGGTGTCGTCGCCGAGCAGCGAAGAGAACGCACCGTCGAACTCCTCAAGGCCGTCGCGATCACCCCGCCAGTGAAACGGTTCCTTCCCGATGATGTCCTGCAAGGTCTGCGTGAACATCGGCCCCTTCATGGGGTGGAAGTCCTCGCAGGCGACGAGCACGTCGGTGAGGCAGTTCTGCTCGTCGACGGACTTCATCTCGCCTGACGGGTCGCCGAGGTCCCAGGAAAGCCTGTCCGTGCGCGCGTCCACGTGGCACGACGCGCACGACGCGTGTCCGAGGCCCGACGTGTCGTGTGTGTTGTACAGGTGCGGCCGACCCGCTCGAATCGCGTCCGGTGTCGGATCGAAGAACGGAACGCGCGCGACCTCATCCATCCCACCGCTCACATCCACGACGCTGACGCTCGCATCGAAGCGATTGAGCACGTAGAGCCGATCGCGCACACCGTCGATGGCAAGCCCGGTCGGACCGGCGCCCAGTGCGAGCCGCGCGTTCCGGGTGCCGTCCGGCGCGATCGACACGAGGTTGTTGCTGCCCATGCCGGTCACGAAGCCGCGGTCCCCCGACGGATGCCAAACGATGCCGCGCGGATCACCGATCGCCTGCACCCGCGTACCGACGGGTACGTTACCGTCGCCGTCATACGCGAGGTGCGGGTTGAGATCGAACACCGCGGCGTCTCCGTTCCCATCGGTCAGCGCCGCGGCGTTGACCCGCAGGAAACGACCGCGCAGGTTCGGCTCGAAGCGCACGTCGTTCGTCGCATCGGTTCCGACGAGCCAAACGTCGCCGCCCGGCCGAACGGTCAGCGCCATGCAGAGATTCATGCAACCGCCGCGGTATTCGACGTCAAGGGTATCGGTGTCCACCACCGCCAAGTCGCGATCCAGAAGCGTCCAGCCGCTCACGCGCCCGGAGCGTGACGCGAGGCCGCCGCTCACGAACTCCGTCCAATCCGCGCCGGTGTCGTCCACCCACTTCCCGTCACTATTGTGCTTCACGATCAGCCCGACGGGCGGCGGCGTGGGGTTGTCCGTGTTCAGACCCGGCGTGAATCCGCCGGTCGTGTTCTCTGGGGGATTGGCACCTCCGTGCGGTCCGTCGCCGTCGCTCACGACGTTGGGCGGAAACCCGTCGCCCGCGAGCGTGCCCGAGTCGTCGATGCCGCCGCCGAGAATCGTGGTCGCGTTCCCGGACTCGAACACCGCCGCGTACACGGTGCCGCCGTCCTCACTGACTGCGAGCGCGCGGGGATCCTCCGCCGCGATGGGTATGTCCACCGGCGCGGCGTCGAGGTCGGCGGGATCGAATCGCTGCAACATGTTCGCCTGGGAGCAGCTCACGAACGCGCGCAGCGGGTCGCCGGCAAACACGACATCACACGGTTCGTCGGCCGTTTGCAGCGTGCGGACGACGCGCCGCTCGACGATGTCCACGACGCTCACCGAATCCGAGATGTGATTGACGACCCAGGCCTCGCCGGCCGTCCGGAGCCGCACCGAAACCGGGTCGATGCCGACGGGAATCGATGCAACGAGCACCGGCAGGTCACCGCTCACGTCAAAGACCTCGAGCCGCCCGTCCGGAAGGTTGCAGACACAGAGCGTCGCCCCGTCGGCACTCAGGTCGATTGGATGGATCGGCGCGTTCTCCCAGTTCGCGAATTGCGTCTGCGTCTCGAACGGTTCCGGTTGCGGATCGCCGTCCCCGTTGTCCTGGGTGTCGTCCCCGGAACTCCCGCTGCAGCCCGCGAGCGCCACCGCGAGAACGCCGCAAATGACGAAGCCGACCTGCTTTCCGAAGCGATGCACCTGTTGCATCGGGTCATCTTAGAAGATCTCGATCGGCCCGCTCCATTTACACGGACGCGGTCAGGCGCCAGCTCCTGCACCGCGCACGGGATCTGCTACCTTCCTGCCATGTCCGCCGAATCGACCACGATCACCGCGGCGCACTTCGCCTACATCGCGGAACGCACGCGCACGGACGACGATCTGTTGCGCGACCTGCGCGCGGCGGCCAGCGACGCGGGCATCCCGGCGATCCAGATCTCTCCGGAACAGGCGTCGTTTCTGCAGATCCTGTTGCAGCTTGCCGGTGTCCGCGAAGTCGTGGAGGTCGGGACCCTCGCGGGATACAGCGCGATCACGATGGCGCGCGCGCTCCCGGACGGCGGCCGCGTCCGCACAATCGAGGTCTCGCAAACCCACGCCGAATTCGCGCGCGAGTGGATCGCGAGAAGCGATGTCGCCGAACGCATCGAGGTGCTGCAGGGCCGCGGCCTCGACCTGCTGCCGAAGTTCGGCGCCGACAGCGCCGACGCGATCTTTCTCGACGCGGACAAGAAGAGCTACCCGGCCTATCTCGAGGAGGGCCTGCGCATCGTGCGCCGGGGCGGCCTCATCATGGCGGACAACGCATTCGCGTTCGGCCAACTGTTCGACGAGTACCCGACCGACGGCGAAGCACAGGCCATGAAGGCGTTCAACGAGATCATGGCGGCGGAACCGCGGGTGCAGAGCGTGATCGTGCCGCTCGGCGACGGTTGCTGGATCGGCGTCAAACGTTGAACGTCACGATCGGAGTCTGCACGTTCAACCGCGCGGCGAGCCTGCGTCGAACGCTTGACAGCATCCGCGCGCTGCGAGGCCTCGACCCCAAGGACACCGAGGTCGTGGTCGTCGACAACAACAGCACCGACGAGACGCCGAAGCTGCTCTCGGAGTACCGCGGGCTCCCGTTACGATCGGTCATCGAAGTTCGGCAGGGCATCGGCGCCGCACGCAACCGCCTGCTAGGCGAAGCGCACGGGAAGCTGCTGTTGCAGACCGACGACGACGCGGTGCTCGATCCCCTTTGGCTCGAAGCGTACAAAGCCGCGGCGCACGCGCATCCCGACGCCGCGTTTTTTGCCGGGCCGGTGCAGCCGCGCTTCGAGGCGCCCTGGCCGCATTGGATCGCTGCGTGGAAGCAGGTGCCGGAGTGTTTCGCCGCGATCGACCGCGCCGCCGCGGGACCGATCGATGATCCGAAGATTGTGTACGGCCTGAACTCCGGCGTCCGTGTCGCGGCAGTGCAGGGCCATCGCTACGAAGACGAACTGGGTCACATCGGCACGCGGGTCGTCCTGGGCGAGGACACGACGTTCGCGAAGGAGTTGCTCGACGCGGGACTCAACGGCCGTTGGGTGCCCGCAGCGCGTGTCGAACACTGCTTTCCCGCAGCGCGAATCACGTTGACTCATGTCGCGCGCTTTTACCGCGCGTTGGGTGAGTTCGCCACGGCGGGCCGCAGCAAGAAGCGGTTTCGCCGCGTGTTCCCGTGCGTCGCCTCGTCGGTTTTCAACTATGCGGCGTATGTCGCCGCACGCATCTCGCGCCGTCCGGCCGAGCAGTGGCTGCGCCACTATCGTCGCGCCCACGAAAAGTGGGGTCGCGGCCGCGGACTGGTAGGCGCGCGCCGCGAGGCCTGAGCAGTCGCGGATCGTTCCTGGCAGACGAGGATCTTGGTATCGTGCGCCGCTCCCATGAGCGACGCCAAGCGAAGCGAAGAATCGACCGACATCCTGCAGACCAGCATCACCAAGGAGCTGCTGGAGAGCGACGCGCTGCGCGGCAACCGGCGCTTTGTCGCCGAGCGCATGGATGAGATCCGCGCGAAAGAACTCGAGGTCATGGCCGGAGGCGGGCCGAGGCGCATCGAGGCGCAGCACAAGAAAGGCCGCCTAACCGCGCGCGAGCGCATCTCGCAACTCATCGACGAAGGAACCGAGTTCCTAGAACTCGGCATCCACGCCGCCAGCGGCCTCTACGACGGAAAAGCGCCCGCGGCGGGCGCCATTTGCGGCCTGGCGCGCGTGGACGGCCGTCTGTTCATGGTGATCGCCAACGACGCGACGGTCGCGAGCGGCGCGTTTTTCCCGATGACCGCCAAGAAGGTCATCCGCAACCAGAACATCGCGTTGTCTTGCCATCTACCGACGATCTATCTCGTCGACAGCGCGGGTGTGAACCTGCCGATGCAGGACGAGGTGTTCCCCGATCAGGACGACTTCGGGCGCGTCTTCCGCAACAACGCGGTGATGAGCGCGAAGGGCATCCCGCAGATCGCGGCGATCATGGGCATGTGCGTCGCCGGCGGCGCGTACCTGCCGATCATGTGCGACACCGTGCTGATGACGGAGGGCAGTGGGTTGTTCCTCGCGGGCCCAGATCTGGTCGCCAAGGCGCTCGGCAAGAAGTTCGCCGCGGAAGAGATCGGCGGCGCCGAGTTGCACGCCGCGGTTTCGGGCACCATCGACTTCCGGGAGAAGGACGATCCCGCGTGCCTGCAACGCATCCGCACCCTGGCCGCCCACATAGCGCCCGCCATGCCTGCGTTCAAGCGCCACGACCCGGTGCAGCCGCGCTACGAAGCCGAGGAGTTGCTCAGCCTCGTTCCGAACGACGCGCTTCAGGAATACGACGTGCGCGAGGTCATCGCACGCGTGGTCGACGACAGCCGCTTCACCGAATACCGCGCCGAATACGGCAAGACACTCACCTGCGGTTACGCGCGCATCGACGGCTGGTCCGTCGGCATCGTCGCCAACCAAAAACAACACGTGCGCGATCCGGGCAAGCCGTGGCAGATGGGCGGTGTCATCTATACCGACAGCGCCAACAAGGCCGCCCGGTTCATTCTCGACTGCAACCAAAAACGCATCCCGCTCATCTTCCTGCACGACGTGAACGGTTTCATGGTCGGGCCGGCCAGCGAATCCGACGGCATCATCCGCGCGGGCGCGAAGATGGTGAACGCGGTTGCGAACAGCGTCGTCCCCAAGATCACGATGATCCTCGGCGGTAGCTACGGCGCCGGCCACTACGCGATGTGCGGCAAGGCGTACGACCCGCGCTTCATCTTCGCGTGGCCGCAGGCGCGGTACTGCGTCATGGGTGCGGCGCAGGCGGCCGGAACCATCCGCGACGTGAAAGCCGCTTCGATGAAGCGCAAAGGCCAGAACGTCGATCAGGCGGAGCTGGAAGCGTTTTACGAGGAGGTGCGCACCAAGTACGAGCGCGAGACGCACCCGCTGTACGGCGCGAGCCGGCTCTGGGTGGACGCGATCATCGATCCGCGCGAAACCCGCCGGGTCCTCGCGCACGCGCTTGAGGCCGCGGCGAACAACAGCGAGATCGAACCGCTGCGCACGGGAGTTCTGCAAACGTGAGCGAGCCGCTGGTCCTGGTGCGCGACGAGGGCCCGGTCCGCTGGCTGACCCTCAACCGGCCGGATCAGCGCAACGCCTTGTCCGGAGATTTGGTGCAGGCGTGCCGCGACGCGTTCGCCGATGCGCAGGAATCCAGCGCGCGCTGCATCGCGTTGACCGGCGCCGGCAAGGTGTTTTCCTCCGGCGCGGACCTGAAGGCACTGAAGGCGATGCGCGCCGCGTCGCTCGAGGAAAACACCGCGGACTCGCGGGCGCTCGCGGATCTTCTCTACGACATCCAGGCCCACCCCCTCCCGGTGATCGCGGCCGTCAACGGCCACGCCATCGCCGGCGGTTCGGGCCTGACGGCGGCGTGTGACCTCACGGTCGCAGTCGAGGGCGCGCTCTTCGGCTTCACCGAGGTGCGCATCGGTTTCGTGCCGGCGATCGTCTTGAACTTCCTCCTGCGCACCGTCGGCGAGAAAACGGTCCGTGATCTCGCCCTGACCGGCCGCCGGTTGCCCGCCGGGGAGGCGCTTGCTCTGGGACTGATCAACGAGGTGTGCGACGCCGGCGGGCTGGCCGCGCGCATCGCGGCTCTGGGCGCCGAGTTCCAAAGGTGCAGCCCGGAAGCGATCGCGCACACCAAACGCCTGATCCTCGAACTCGGGCCCCAAAGCCTGCGGGACGGCCTCACGGCCGCGGCGCGGGCCAACGCCGAAGCGCGCCGGACGAGCGACTGCCAAGAGGGTGTCGACGCCTTTTTGGCCAAGCGGCCCCCGCGATGGGCCCCGCCCGCTTGACCGGGCGCACATCCGGCGTTACGAAAGCCCCTCGCGGCGCGTGTTCTCGCGCCCCGGCTTTCCAGATATTCGGAGTCGATGATGCAAAAGACGTTTCAAGCGGCCGTGGTCCTGCTCGGCCTCGTGCTGCTCGCAGGTTGCGGTGAGGACAAAGAGGCCGTTGGCGGCGGCGCGAGCGGCGGCGATACCTACACGCCGGATCCTTCGCTGAAGGGCGCGCTGGCCCAGTGCGAGAACTTCGTCATCCAGCAGACGATCAATGACTCGGAGTCGAACTGGAAGCAGCGCCTCAAGAAACCGCCCCAGTTCAAGTTCGACACGAAGGACCAGTACTTCTGGAACCTGACGACGAGCCACGGCGACATCAAGATCAAGCTCTGGCCCGAGGTCGCGCCGATGCACGTTTCGAGCACGATCTATCTCACGCAGGTCGGGTTCTACGACGGCATCATCTTCCACCGTGTCATCCCCGGGTTCATGGCGCAGGGCGGCTGTCCGATCGGACGAGGGAGCGGCGGCCCCGGATACAAATACAGTGGCGAGTTCGACCCGAAGGTCAAACACGACCGGGGCGGACTGCTGAGCATGGCCAACGCCGGCCCGGGCACGGACGGCAGCCAGTTCTTCCTGACCTTCGTCCCGACACCGCACCTCAACATGCAGCACACGCTCTTCGGCGAAATCGTCGAGGGCACGCAAACACTGCGCGCGATCGAGAAGCTTGGCGTAAAGGGCCGGCAAGGCGGCAAACCGCGCTCCAGAATCACGATCAAGAAAGCCACCATCACGGTGGAATAAAGGAAAACCATGTTCGAGAAAGCAGACGAGTTCATCGCGAGCCAGAGCATCGACAAGAGCCGCGACGGTTGGCGCACGAGCCTGCCCAAGCCGCCCAAATTCGATTTCGATGCCGGCAAGACCTACTTCTGGGATTTGAAGACGACCCACGGCGACGTGCGCATCAAACTGTTGCCCGAGGTCGCGCCGATGCACGTTTCGAGCACGGTGTATCTCAGCAAGCTCGGGTTTTACGACGGGCTGAAGTTTCATCGCGTCATCACGCAATTCATGGCGCAGGGCGGCTGCCCCCTCGGCACCGGCACCGGCGGCCCGGGCTACAAGTTTGACGGGGAATACGACGCCGCGGTGCGTCACAACCGCCCCGGCCTGCTCAGCATGGCCAACGCGGGCCCCGGCACCGACGGCAGCCAGTTCTTCCTGACGTTTGTCGAAACCCCGCATCTGGACGACAAACACACGATCTACGGTGAGGTCACCAAGGGCATGGATGTGCTTCAAAAGCTCGAGTCCGGCGGTAGCCAGAGCGGTCAGACGAGCAAACCGATGTTCATCGAGTCGGCGACGGTGGTGGCCGAATGAAGACCCTGGCGATCCTGAGCCTCTCCCTCGCGACGCTGCTCGTCGGATGCGCGGGCACGAAGGCAACCCCGGCAGAAAACGCCGCGTGCGGTATCGATGCGTGCGCCCCTGACCCGGGCCGCACGCCCGCCAAGAAAGCCGACGCGTGCGCCACCGACGCCTGCGCGTGCGGGGCGGAGACGACCGAGGCCGCGGCCTGCGGTGCGGGTGACGCCGACGCTTGCGGAACGGGCGGCATCAAGGCCGACGCGTGCGGAACGGGCATCAAGGCCGACGCTTGCGGAGCGGGCGGCACCAAGGCCGACGCAGGCGGAGCGGAAACCACAAAGGCGGCAGCTTGCGGTCCCGGCGAAACCGCGGCTTGCGGCGCCGGCACTGAGAAGACGGCGGCGCCTAAACCCACCGTGTTGGATCACATCGACGAGTTCATCACCGTCAATGTGGACAAGAGCGGCGACGAATGGCGTCTCAGCCTTCCGCGCCCGCCGCAACTGCCGTTCGACGAAAACAAGCGCTACTACTGGATCCTCGACACGACCAAGGGCCCGATCCGCATTAAGCTGATGCCCGAGGTCGCGCCGATGCACGTTTCGAGCACGATCTATCTCACGCGCGCGGGATTCTACGACCGGATCATGTTCCACCGGATCATCCCGGGGTTCATGGCGCAGGGCGGCTGTCCGCTGGGTACAGGCACGGGCAGTCCCGGCTACAAGTACGCGGGCGAGTACGACAAGCGCGTCCGGCACGACACCGGCGGACTACTGAGCATGGCCAACGCCGGCCCGAACACCGACGGCAGTCAGTTCTTCCTCACCTTCAAGGCCACGCCCTGGCCCGACGACAAACACACGATCTTCGGCAAGGTGGGCGACCCGCAGAGCTTCAAGACGCTGCGCGCGCTCGAGGCGTCGGGGCAAGGCGGCGGTCGTCCCATCGAGACGATCACCATCAAGAAGGCCACGATCGAGATTCATTAGTTCTGTGGACGCACGCATCGGCATCGTCACCGTTTCGGACCGCGCCAGCCGCGGCGAGTATCCGGACGAGAGTGGCCCGGCCATCCGGGCCTACCTCACCGAGATTCTGACCTCGCCGTTTGAAGCGGTGGCGCGGGTCATCCCTGACGAGGGCACGCAGATCGAGGAGACGCTGCGGGCCCTCGCGGACGACGAGGGCTGTTGCATGGTGCTCACCACCGGCGGCACCGGACCGGCGGTTCGCGACGTCACACCGGAGGCGACCGAGGCGGTTTGCGACAAGATCCTCGACGGGTTCGGCGAGCAGATGCGCGCCGTGTCGCTCAAGATCGTGCCAACCGCGATCCTCTCCCGGCAGATCGCGGGCACGCGCGGCCGTTGCTTGATCGTGAACCTGCCGGGCCGCCCGCGCGCGATTCGCGAGTGCTTGGACGCCGTCTTCCCCGCGATCCCGTACTGCATCGACCTACTGGAGGGGCCGTATCTGGAAACGGACGAAGGAAAGCTCGTCGCGTTCCGGCCCAAGAAGAAATGACACCCGCGAGCTCAGGAACCTAGGCGTGGACCTCGCCGGCAAGCGCGCCCTCGTCACGGCCGGAGCCAAACGCATCGGCCGGGGCATCTGCGAGGCGCTCGCCGCCGCAGGCGCGCGTGTCGCGATCCACTACCGATCCTCCGAGGCTGAAGCGCGGGAGACAGCCAAGGCTTGCCCGGGAGCCATAGTGTTGCAAGCGGACCTCACCGGCGGCTCCGCGGCCTGCCGGGACCTCATCGAGCGCGCGGAGGCCGGGCTCGGCGGCGGCCTCGACGTCCTGGTCAACAACGCGGCGATCTACGAGCGTTTGGCGCTCGATGAGATCGACGACGCGGCGTGGGACCGCCACCTCGACCTCAACCTGAAGGCGACGTTCTTCCTCGCGCTGCACGCCGGGCTCGGCATGCGGGACCGCGGGGCGGGCGCCATCGTGAATCTCGGCGACTGGGCGGCGCTGCGCGGCTACCCCGGATACCTGCCCTATTTCGCCTCCAAGGCGGGGGTCTTGGGCGTCACGGCCGCCCTCGCGCGCGAGCTCGCACCGAGCGTCCGGGTGAACACGGTCGCCCCCGGACCGATCGTTTTGCCCGACGGCAGCCCCGCGAAGAAAAAAAATGCGGCCGCCGACGCCACGCTTGTCGGCCGGCTCGGCGGCACGAAGGCGGCGAGTGACGCTGTCCTCGCATTGCTGCACAACGACTTCATCACCGGCGAGACCCTGGTGGTGGATGGCGGGCGCTCGCTGCGCTAGTCGCGCTCTGCCTCGCCATAAGTCCGCCTAGACTCGGAAGATCCAACGGATCCCGCCGCCCGGGCAATGTTGCTTGCAAGCAAACAGCGAGTGTCCCCGAAAGGGGCCGTCGCCCGCCCCATTTCGGGCGAGATCTTTTCTGCAATGAACCACCTCGGTTGTGCGTCGTATTTATTGGTTGGACCTAATCAGCGGCCCGCTAAACAGTTACGGGTTTTTTACGACGAAGGTCCGGCCAAACGACGTAACTGGGTATGGCGCGCGCAAGTCCCAGCGCGAACCAACCCCTGAAAGCGATGGTTATGAGGTCTTCCATTCGAACGCAGCCGAAAATCGGCTATGT
>JAZFYD010000223.1:0-33017 GCA_036443405.1 Planctomycetota bacterium | reverse complement strand
GCAGGTCATCGGGCGCGGCACGTACCTCACGCGCCCGGCGCGCGCGTTCGCGATGTACGACGAGGACCAGCAGGCGCGCAGCGAACCGTTCACGCTGATCGTGCGCTAGCGTTCGAGCGAGATCTCGATCGTCCAGGAGCCGCTCGCGCTGACCGTGGGCCTTGCGTTGTGCCAGAACACAAGATGGCCCGGGCTCCTGGCGACCATCGGTTTGCCGGCCGGTGGCATACGGAACAGCTTCCCTTTTGGGCCGATGCGACCGAGCAGACACCCATACGGATGGTCTTTGAAACGGGCCTTGCCGCCCTTTGGGATCCCTTTGGGAGGGTACGGCCGTGCTTTGCGATCCGGGCTGATGGCTCCCGATGTGCGGATGATCAGCTTGGTTCCGGTGTCCACGTAGATGCCGGACTCCACCGAAGCGAACCATCCAGCCATATCGACGGTCCGTTTCCCGGTGCGTAGAAAGGCCGAGGGGGTTTTGCCCCGGCCGGTTCCCGGTCCGTTCTCACGATAGGGAGCCGCAAGCGCAAGGGCGCAGAGCGCCGTCGAGTAGATCCTGCCGCCGTCGTCGCCCCACGGACCGGACGGCCGAACCGCTCCGGCTTCGCCCAGGTGAGGCTTGAGCGCGTCCACCAGCCCCTCGTACCAGTCCGCCGGTATGCTACCGCGGGCGGCCTGAAACGCCTGGTGCGCGTGATACCAGTAATACATGTCCGCGTTGTTCGACGCGGCGGGCGTGCCCTTGATCAGTTCGAAGCCTCGAACCGTTTTCCCAATGGTGTCCGGCGAAATTAACGCTCGAATCAAACACGCCGCGGCGGTGGCCGATTGAGTCTGTTCGGCGGGGAACAGGTCCTGTTTGCCTTCCGGTCGCGCGCTTGCACCGCCTTTTTGCTTGTAACCAGCTTGGCCGAACTCGGTGTCCGTGACCTTTCTGACCCAGTTGAGCGCGCCTTCGTACGCCGATTCGGGAATCGCGACGCCGGCAAGTTCGAGGCGCGACAACGCAAACACGCACCAAGCGGTCGCGGAAGTGTCGGGCGGCCCGACTTTGGTGTCATAACCCCATCCGCTCTTAGGTGTCTGATGCCGAATCAGCAGGTCGCGGGCAGCCGTCAGTTCCTTTTTAAGGGCTGAGACCTTGCCCGACAAGATCGCGTACTCAGCCAGCGCCGCGGTAGCCATCGCGTGCATGTAGATGAAGTGCTGCGTCCTGGTGGGTCCGAGGTAGCCCTCCGTTGATTTCGACGCGAGCATGAACTGGATCCCCTTGTCGATGCGTGCCGCATTCGGTCCCTGCATCGCTTCGGGCCCGTCCGACAGGAGTGCCAACACGGCGAGCGCGGTGACGCCGACGTCATATTGCGGCTTCCCACCGTGTGCGGCGCAGTCCCATCCGCCGTCGTCTTTCTGCGCTCCGGCCAGAAACGCGAGGCACCCCCGGATGATCCTGGTCGCTTCCGTGCGCGAGGATCCGCACGCGCCCAGGCTACGCGCGCGCGCGCCGGGACTGCGGTGCGGGAATGCCTCATGGGCGCCCTCGCCGTCGGGCGGGATTGTGGGCACCGCGACACCTTGTTTTTCACACGCCTTCAGCGCGCGCTTGACGAAACTCGACTTCGGGTCGATGAGGCGCAGACAGGCCGCGCAATCCGCGAGTTCGGCCCACCTCTTCTCCTTGAGGAGGCGCCTGATCTCCTTGTTGTAGACCACAAGCGCGCGCTTTTTCGCGGCGCGGTAGCGCGGGCGTGCGAGTCGGGGAGGCTCGGGCTGCGCGATGACGCGCCTGAAAGCCTCGACGGCGCGGATCCAGTCGCCGCGCACTTCTGCGTCCATTCCCGCGATCGTGTCGGGGTCCAGATCCTTGCCGCTCGCCATTGCAACCAGCAGTCCCATACACGCGATCGTTCTTGTCGTCATTCCCACCATGCGGCGGATCATACCGAGCGCACGGTTACAACAGTGGGGCCGTTTCGTCAAAACCGCTCCGTGTTTCGGTCAAACGCTACAGCGATTGATAGATGGAGGAGCGCACGAAAGCGTCGCGGAAGTGGGCCGCGGAGAGTTGCTTGGACAACGGCCACTCGATCAGGTAGCGGTGCGCGCTCTGGACCGCATCCATCGACTCCGCTTTCTCGGCTGCCTCTTCGAGGGTGTCGAAATAGAACGGGTAGTCGGGACCGAGGTACTCCTCGACCGCGGGCAGGCGGTTCACGAGGCACGGCGTTCCGCGCACCATGCACTCCACGATTGTGTTCGTTGCGCTGTTGTCATAAAGGTGCAGAAAGACGAGGTTCTTGCTGAGCAGTTCGTCGTAGGCGTCGTTGTCCAGAAAGCCCAGCGCGCGCACGTCGGGAAGTTCCCGTGGAAGCCCTGCGCGGCGCAGGTCCTCGGCCCTGGATCGTTCGGCAAACGGCGCGTCGAGGTCCAGACGTGTTTTGCTCAGCGTGCTGACGGGCAGGCGCGCGAGACTCGCGAAATTTCGAAGCCACCATCCGATCTGAACGAGCGCGCGGTCCGTGTTTTCGCGGTACGCGTCCATCGAGAACCGGACCTCCGGTGTCTCGGTGGGGTGAAGGAGGCTGTGAACGGGGGGGTCCACACGCGGTGCGAGCCAATCCCGCAGGTAGTTCGATAGCGTGAAGATGCCGCGGCAGTGCCTCCGCGATTTTCGCCAGGCCTTGCCCGCGAGCAGGTCGCTCGGCGTGGCGCGGTCCTGATTGAACCACTCGGGCGCGGTCGGCGGGTTGTGGAGGAAACCGATCCACGGCGACTTGATCGCGCCGGCGGCGGGCAGGTCCTCTCCCCAGACAAACCTCCGCTCCATGAATCCGACCAGCTTGACACCACCGTCGACATGCAACGAACGCAGCGCCTCCACGGCGTAAGGCCAACCGCTTCTGTGGGGAGCCTCGTCCCATTGTTTCCCGAAGTCGATCTTGCACTCGACGCCGAGGTCGGGATGCACCGGACGCGCAACGCGTATTCGGGAGTTTCCGCGACCGAAAATCATGGGTGTTTAGAGCCCGTATTCGGACCAGCGTCTTACCACGCGGTCGCGGATTTCCTCCGACATCGCGAGAATCGGGGGGTAGTCGCGGACGGGTTGGCCGTTGTGCTCGTCCCCGGGCAACTTGCGGGTGGCGTCGAATCCGACGCGGTGATCGCGCCGGTGCATGTCGCGGCCCGGGTCGAAGTTGGCGCACCAGTGAAACAGCACGGCGTCCCGGTCGGCGAGATCGACCGAGTCGTCCACTGCGATGACGAACTCCGCGCCGGCATCCCAGGCGCGTTCGATCGCGCGCGCGCCATCGCCCGCCGCCTGCTTCGCGACCCCGACAAACACGCAACGGTCGCGGCCGAACACGGGCACGTTCGCACCGTCGAGTTCGGTCAACGCTCCGGTCGAGGGCGGCTCACCGACCGCGATCCCCGCGACCTCCTCGCCCGCGATCTTGCGCGTGGCGTCGATACCGAGCTTGTGCCCGGCACCGAGCCTCGGTGCGGCGTGGTCGAGGATGTCGAGCGGCCCGTTGACGAGCTCGAAATCGCGGCGGAAATCGCAGTGTTCGAAGATCGCGCGGAGCACCGCCGTCTCGTCGTGCACGTCGACGTCTTCGTCCACGACCACGATCACCTTCGTCCACGCCATCTGCCCCGCGCCCCAGATCGAGTGCATGACGCGCCGCGCCTGCAGCGGATACTCCTTGCGCACCTTCACGAATGCGCAGTTGTGGAAGCAGCCGAACAGCGGCAGGTGGTAGTCAACGAGATCGTGCAGGATTGTCTTGAGGAGCGGTTTGAAGATTCGTTCCGTCGCCTTACCGAGGTAGTAGTCCTCCTGCGGTGGCAGCCCGACGATCGTGGTCGGATACACGGCGTCGCGGCGCTGCGTGACCGCGGTCACGTCGACGAGGGGATAGCGGTCCGGTAGCGAGTAGAACCCGGTGTGGTCGCCGAACGGTCCCTCGAACGCCGCGCCTTTCCCGAGCGCCTCGCCGGTCCGCGGGTCGTACCCGATGAAGCCGCACTCGGTGTCGACCCAACCCTCGATGACGATCTCGCTCTCCGCCGGAATCCAAAGCGGGACTGTCTTCGCGCGGGTCATGCGGATGCCCCGCCCCGAGATGAAACCGGCCAGGAGCAACTCGCTCATCCCCGGAGGCAGCGGTGCCGTTGCGGCGTAGGGCAGAACCGAATTGCCGCCGAGGCAGATCGCAACGGGCATCTTCTTGCCCGCGCGCTTCCAAGAACGCCAGTGCGCCGCGCCGTCGTGATGCATGTGCCAGTGCATGACGAGGTGTGTCTCGTCGACCAGCTGGCAGCGGTACATCCCGATGTTGTGGCTCGCCGGCTTGGCGGCGCCCTCGTCGGCGGCGTCGATGGTGTGGATGCCCGCGATCGTGATGTACCGCCCGCCGCCGGCCGCCGTGCCCGCCTCTTCCGCCGTCATGCCGTAGCCGACCGCGGCGGGGTCGCCGTCTTTGGGCCAGCACTTGATGATCGGCAGCCGCGTGAGATCCACTTCGCCGCGCTCGGTGAGCTTGACGATCTCCTGACACGGGCCAGAACCCATGCGCTTGGGCGGAATGCGCAGGAGCGGTAGTACGCGCCTGGCCTTCTGGAACGCATCGGCCCATGATGCCGGCGGCTCCGGCTTGGTCAGGAACGCGATGCGCTCGGCGACCGCTTCGAAATCAGAACCAAGGGCCATCTCCGCGCGGCGGTAGGAGCCGAACGCGTTGATCAGCAGCGGCATGTCCGATCCCTCGACGTTTTCAAACAGCAGCGCGCGGCCGCCGAGGCTACAGTGCTCCGGGTCGAACGCGCGCGCGTGCGGGCTCTCGTTGGGGCACGGAGACTTCGAAACCCGGTCCGCGATCTCGGTCACTTCCAAGATCGGCGAGACCTGCGCGCGGACGCGATGCAACTCTCCCGCGGCTTCCAGTTGCGAGATGAATTCCCGTAGCGAGCTAGCCATCGCTGAGCAGGATATCCGCTCAGACTCTCAGCGCGAGGGGTCGGGGATCGGCCATCTCCACGACTCGCCGCGCTCGGCGTTTGAGGAAACCGATACCGAGCCGCCGGCCATGAGGAAGTCGTCGTCGCTGGAACTTGGACCGGAACCGGATGGACGCGACGCGCCATATTGAAATGGGACCTGCACAAACCACTCCTTCGAGAGCGAATACACCAGGACGTATCCGCTGCCGCCACCAGCGCCGCCGCTACCGCCACCGTGTTCGAATTCCGGAAGCAGCGCACGCACCTCGGCGACGGTCATGCCCGGTTGCAGCTGCCGCACTCGTTCCTGCCAGTAGGCAAGCGATTCGGGACCCGGCTCCGGTTCGGGCGGATGGCCCGGGTTCACGCATGCCGCACAGAGCACAAGCACGGACAACAGAAGAAGCCTCATGCGAGGCTCAACGCGCGAGCCGCTCATCTCATAGTCCCTCGATTTCATACGTCGTCAGTTCCAGTTGATGGCCGTCCGGATCTTTGAAGTACAGCGACCGGCAGTTCTCGTGTTCCACCTCGCGGACCTCGATCCCCGCCGCCGCGAGTTCGCCGCGCCCTTCCAGAAACCCGGCACGGTCGACGCGAAACGCGAGGTGCAGCATCCAGCCCGGGGTGGGGTTGCGCGCAGCAGCGTCTTCCGCCTCGAACAGCGCAACCGCCGTGTCGCCGGCGCCCATCATGACCGGCGCGCCTTCCCACAGATCCGCGAACCGGTGTTTCAGCCCGAGGTGTTGTTCGTACCAGGCCTTGGAGCGCTCGAGATCGGAGACCGCGATGGCGACGTGGTCGATGTGTTGGACGCGAGGCATCGCCCCAGTGTAGTTTCGGGTCTTGCGCTACGGGGCGGAAATGGCGTCCGCCCGGCCGGCAAGTAGCGGTGGAGGTATTCCGCATGCGACTGGCTACGCTTTTTCTCCTTACGCTTCCCGCCCTCGCCGGCGGCGCCGACGAACGCTCGCCGTTCGAGATGGTCCGGTTCGAGGGCCAGGACCCGCAGGTGCAGATCAAGGGCAAGTGGTACGAGTTGGTGTCCCTCGACAAGATCCCGAAGGAGAGGATCATCGCCGGCTGCAAGGCGATGGATGCCGGGAAATGGGACAAGCGTTTCTGCGAGGACCTGATCGCGGTCTTGAACCGCCTCGGTGCGCAACCCAAGTCTAGCGTGCAGCTTGTTTTGAAAGACCTCAAGAGCGGCAAGACGATCCAGCGCAAGGTGTCGATGACGGAGGCCAAGAGGAAAGTCCTCCGTGCGGTGCGCCCGCGGGCCCAGCGAGGGTCCGCCGAAGACGTCGAGCGGATTCGGCGCGAACACACCGCGAAGCCCGACAAGCGCTTCCGGAATCTCACGGTGCGCCACCACGAGGGCTCGGGCGGCCCGCAGGTCACGCGAGCGCAAGCCGAGGCCGATCTCGACCAACTCGAGTGGAAAATCGCGAACGAGTTTTCCTATCGCGACCGCTTGGGCTACGACTACAAGGCAGGGTTCGACACGATTCGACTCGGCCTCGGCGAGTCCATCGACGCGCGGGATTTCCACATCCAACTGCGCAAGGCGGTGGCGCTGTTCGGCGACGGCCACAGCCGGGTGCGCGGTGTCTACGGCAAGCTGCCCAGCGGCTACCTGCCGTTTGCGCTCGCTGAGACGGACATCGGAGTGGTCGCGCTGGATGAACGCGGCAAACCGGTTCACGCGAAGTACCCGCTCGTGAAGAAGATCGACGGAATTCCGCTCGCGAAGTGGCTCGGTGCCGCCGCGCGCATCGATGCAGCCGGTTCGTCGCAGTTCGTACGCCGCGCCGCGCTGCAAAACGCGGGTTTTGCGGCGTTTGTGCGAAAGGAACTCGGTCGTAGGGTTTCGAAACCGATCCGGGTGGAGTTCGCTTCGCCGGACGGGGATAGCCGCATCGAGACCGTTGCCACGGCTGGCCGACCGTCGCGGGCGGAAATCCGTTACCCGGATCGAGCGCGTGTGCTCAGGGGCGGTATCGGTTATCTGCCGATCCGCAGCATGGGCCACGGGCGGAGCGACGCCGCGGGGTTGATCCAACAGCTCAAATCGCTCGAGGACACCAAGGGCCTCATCATCGACGTGCGTGACAACAGCGGCGGAACGCGTGTCGCAACGCTTGCGCTGCTCCCGCACTTCATGCGCGCTGGCGAGAAGACGTATGTCGCGAACGTGGCCGCGCTGCGGTTGCCGACGGGACTTGCTCACAAGACCGACACCGGATATCTCGACAACCGTTATCTGTATCCGCGCGGTTGGAGCGGCTTCGGGCCCGCCGGTCGAAAGGCCATCGACGCACTGAAAAAGGACTTCAAGCCCGCGATGGCCCTCGATCCCGCGGAGTTCAGCGAGTGGCACTACTTCGTGCTCCGGCGAAAGGACGCGACGTTTCACTATGACAAACCGATCGTGCTCCTGATCGACTCGGGCTGCTTTTCCGCGACGGACATCTTCGTCGGCGCGTTCGCCGGCCGGCCGGGTGTGACGCTGATGGGCACCGCGACCGGCGGCGGCAGCGGTCGCACTCAGAGTTTCCAGCTCGCGAACTCCGGACTGCGCATCAAGCTCTCGACGATGGCGTCGTTTCGGCGGGACGGTTCCATGTACGACGGCTCCGGCATCAAGCCCGACGTTGTGAGAAAGCCGACGCTCAAGGACTGCTCCGGCGAAGGCGACTCGATTCTCGAGGCGGCACGAAAGCGACTAATCAGGAGCGATTGAGTACCATCGCGCGCCGGAGGGCATGACATGCGGTATCGGCTCGCGATCGTCTTGTTGGTTGTGGCGTCTGCGGCATCAGCGAAGGACAACTTCGTGAAGGACGCGCTGGCGCAGATTCAGATGGGGGAACCGATCTACGGTCCGCACGGCATCATCGTGCCGCTGCATGGACCGGCGTCGACGGATGATCTCGGCGTCGTTCCCGGCGTGGGCGCAAAGGGTGTGGCGTTTGAAGAACCTTCGTTCCCGGCACACATGTTCAACGTGCGCGTCGTCAACGAGACCGGGAACCGTATCTTGGTGCTCGGCGGAACCGTTCTCGTGGGTGGCAAGCGCGATCGTTTGATCCGAAGGGACGCGATCATCGCCGCCAACGCGACGGACTGCGAGTTGCGCGCGCTGCCGGCCGCTACAGATCGGCGCAAGACTGCGGAGCCGTTCGTTGTTTCGGACACGTTGGCGCCGTACTACCTGCGCAAGAAGGCGGACTTCGGCGGCAACAACTCCCTCGTTCCGAACTTCGTCGGCCGTTGGCTCGACCTGCGCGACGAAGGGGATACGCGCAAATCCCTCGCGGCGCTGAGCGAATCGAAAAAACTGCGTGAGTTCAGCTTGCCCGCGTCGAAACTGCTTTCGAAGCTGCCCAACGCGCCCCTCGGCCGCGAGTACCGCGGTGCGATCGCGATCGTGCGCGGCCGTGTGCAGACTCTTGGTCTGTTTGGCAACAACGAACTCCTGAAGGCCCATTTCGAATCTGCACTGCGCGGCGCGATGTACTCCTCGGCGGCGGTGACCTTGCATGCCAAGGACCTCAAATTCAAGGTGCCCGGTGGCGGGGAAGAGGCGGCGCAGGTCGCGGACGCGAAGGAAAAGGCCAAAAAGCTGCTCGCCGATCTTCAGAGAGCGGCGTATCGCAACGACCCGTTCGGCAAAGGCCACGATGGCGAGAACCTCTTGGTGCGGCACAGCAACGGCACGCGCGGCCAGGCGGTCGGTTTGAACGGGCGGCTCGTGCATCTCGCGGTCTATCCCGTGGATCCGTTCCAATCGGCGCTTTACGAGAAACGGCTCGATGTGCCCGAGGGCGAGATGCCGGAACCCGGCGAGGAAGTCGCGGAGGACGACGGCGACCTCACGGCTGACGAGTCCGAGTACCTGCGCCGCACGCGTCGTCGTCGTCGTGCGCACGCCGGTGCGGGCCGTCCGCGCGGCGGCGGTGGCGGACGCCGGTAGCTGACAGGCAGTCTGTTCCCGATGGGCGACCAATCCCTGGAGTTGAGTTTTGCGTTCACGGCGGATCGCTACGTGCGCGCGCACCGGCTCTACCTGACGCGCCCGTTGCCTCGGTTTCTGTATTGGTTCTCGTACTTCTTCCTTGCGGTGTGCTTGGCTGTCGCTGTCGTTGTCGGGTCGAGCACGTGGTTTGGTCTTCTGCCGCGGACTCTGTACGCGATGTTCCTGGTCGCGATGGGCCTGGCCGTCTTCGTGGTCCGCGGGCCCCTTGCGTACCCGTTGCTCAAGAAGCGGTTCAGGAAAAGGCCGGACGCCGACCGCGTCATGGCGCACGTCTTTTCCGACGAAGGGTTGCACTCGTCCACCGAGGGGCTCGCAGAGTCGCAGATCGCGTGGGCGATGATCCAGGAGGCCGTGATCGCCAAGGACGCGATGCTGCTGTTCATGACGCCGCGCCAATACCTATTCGTTGCGCTGGACACGTGCGACGACCGCGACCGCATCGTGGAACTCGTGCGCGCCCACGTTGCGAAATCGAAGAGCGTCTAGGCGCAAACCGAAACACCGCCGCGCGCCGCGGGTTTTACCTGTTCGTGAGGGCGCCGGCTGAGACGCTCCATCTGCAAAACAGGAGATGCAATGAGACGGCTAAGGCTCGCACTCGTCGGTTTGGCGGCACTAGGAATCCTCGGGGCTTCCGTTTCCGCACAGGATCGCAACAAGTCCGATCGGGACGGCGGCGGATCCGATGCGCAATGGAAACGGTTCCTCGAGCGGTTCGACACGGACGGCGACGGGCGCATCACGCGCTCGGATTGGCAGGACGGTCGCGGTCCGCGCGAACGGTCGGATAGGCGGGACGGCCCGCGGAACGACCGGGATGCCGATGCCCGAAAGCGGCGCAAGAAAGAGAAAAGGGGCGCCGACAATCGCGGCAAGAACCAGAAGAAAGAACAAAGGAGCGACCGCGGGCGGGATCGGGATCGGCGCGGTGAGGCCGACGGGCGCGGAAGCGATCGGCGGCGGATGGATCGAGGCCGGCGTGATCGCCGGCGCGGTGACCGAAGCCGCGAGGATCGACGCACGAGCGATCGCCGCCGCGGGCCGCGTATGCGCCGGGAGCGTCACGGCGATGGCCGGGGGATGAGACGCCCGGGCCGCGAGCGATCGGATCGTCGACGACGTTTCCACAGGCAGCGGCCGCAAGGAGATCGCGGGCGGTTTGGCCGCCATCGTGACTTCGAACATCGCGGCCGCGACGGGCGGGACCGCGAGAGAGCGGGTCGCCATCGGAGGGACTTCGACCGTCGTCGACATGACGACCGTCGCTCCGGCGGAGATCGTTCCGACCGGCGTCGCCCCGACCAACGGCGTTCCGATCAACGGCGCCCGGATCGACGGAGTTCCGATCGGGGCCGAGGCCGCGGGTTCGATCGCGACCGTCGCCGAGACGACCACGGGCCCGACCGAGACCGGCGTCGCCGATCCGGTCCCGACCGACGTCCCGCGCGCGGCCCCTTCTAGGACGCGTCGTCTTGCGGCCCGGGCGTTGACCGGTCGGTAAGCAGCGTGCGCACGAATCGATCGGCGTCCTGCAACCGGCCGCGGAACGTCACGCAGTGTGTACTCCCGTGGATCGACGGGAGTTTTCGAATCCGCGCGTCCGGCCCGACACCGCGTTCGCCGCACCAGTCATCGAACTCGGGCCACGCGAGGTCGCTCAAGCCGGCTGTTTGCGCTGCGTGCGTGATCTCGTCCCGTGTGATCTCGGCGTGCGGGCCGCTGCCGATGCTGATGCGGTAGCGCCTGTCGTCGCTTCGCAGAATTGCCAGACGGACCCCGTCGACCTCGCCCGCAAAAAACGCCGGGTCGAGGCGGCGCGCCCTGTGGAAATCCAGGTCGAGCCGGCGGCCGAGAAAGAGCCACGCGGTCGGGTAGTGAAACGCCAGTCGGACCAGCGGCACGCAGATCAGGATGCACCCGGCGGCGCCCGCAATCTCGAGGGGGGGCAGACGCAGGACCCAGTGCATGCCGAACAGGAGGAACATCGATCCGATCGCGATCGTGCGCAGGATGGGTTTCCATTCGACGCGCGTGGCCCGTCCGAACGGGCCCGGAGGATGCGGTAGCGGCCGCCGGCGCCGACCGAGAACCTTCTCGATCAACATCCACGCAATGAGGATCGCCAAAAAGATCGCGTGCCGGCGCAAGTCGTCGCGCGCAGCAAGGGCGTTCGTGGCTTGGATTCTTTGGAGCAGCCAAGCCAGGAGCGTTCCAAGGGCGACGATCGGGACAGTGCCGGCCATCCAGGCCCAGCGGGTCGTGCTTGTCGGGGAGGGGGTCGAGTCGGCGTTGGCCATTGCCCCTTGTTACGACGGCTCGCGGTCCGGATTCGGCAGCAATCGGTGCGATACTCCGGAAATGCACGCGCGTACCGGAATCCTGCTCGACTTTCTCGACAGCGCTTTTGACAAACGGTCGTTTCACGGCACGACGCTCAAAGGCGCATTGCGCGGCCTCGACACCAAGACCGCTCTTTGGCGGCCCGCGCCCGATCGGCACAACGTCTGGGAGTACTTCCTTCACGCCGCGTACTGGAAGTACATCGTGCGGCGCCATCTGGTCGCGGATCCGCCGTCCGGCTTTGGCCGGAGTCCGAGCAACTGGCCGGCTGTGTCCGCGCAGGCCACTCAAAAAGCTCTGAAGGCCGACATCGAGTTCTTGCGCGACGAACACGCGGCATTGCGTTCCGCCGTCACCGTGTTTCCGGCCAAGCGCCTCGACACGTCTGCGGGCAAAGGGCTGACCTATCGCAACCTGATCCAGGGCGTCGCGGCGCACGATCTCTATCACACGGGCCAGATTCAACTGCTCAAGAAGCTTGCGCCGGCCCGAACCCGCTGACGGGTCAGGATCCTGCCCGCGCCGGCGGGAAGTCGCGAAACGCCTTCTCGATGGCCTTCGCGATCGTCTCGTTGGTTTGCTGGGCGTCGGAGCTTACGGCCTCTTCGGCGTCGGCACGCCACACGACGGTGCCGCTGCTGCCGACGCTCAGCGTGATGGCCAGCGTCCCGATTTCCAGCTCGCGCACCGTGTCACCGGTGCTCGTACCCACGCCGACACTGCCGTAGCGGCCGCGCCGAGAGATGCCGACGCCGACGCGGACGTTCCCGCCCGACGTATCCATTCGCGTCTTCGCGCCGACCTCCGTGCGCACAAGAAGATCCACGGTGCCGGTCTCGACGTGTTGGAGACCACGCGCTGCGAGCGCGGCGTCGACCCCGGCCACGATGCGCTTCTGAACGAGTTCGCTATCCGCGGGCGTACCCGTGCGCCACGCGTAGGTCCGGTGCGCGGAGAAATCGTGCTCGAGGTCGTAGTCGACCCGCACGGTCGGGCCTGAAGAACACGCTGCGGCCGCCGCAAGCAGCACGAGGAGCGCAAACGGGAGCGTGCGCAGCAGCGTCATGGCCGCCAAGATACCCGCCGTCGTCCGCTCCGCGGGCTTTGGCGACTGATAGCCTGACCGGCTGTGAATGTCACGGAGAGCCGCCGCCTGATCCTGCGCACGTGGGCGCCGGACGACCTCGACGCGGGCCTGCGGCTCTGGGGCGATGCCGAGGTGATGCGTTTGGTGGGGGAGCCGTTGACGCGCGATCAGGTTGCCGCGGCGATTCGGGCTGGCATGGCGCATCAGGAGAACCACGGATGCCAACACTGGGCCGTTGTGGACCGGGAGACCGGCGACGTCATCGGCTGCTGCGGCTTCAACACGATGCCGGGCTGGCCCGAGTTCGACGACGCGCTCGAGTTGGCCGTGCACTTCGCACGGCACGCGTGGGGACGTGGCTACGCGACCGAAGCGTTGCGCGCGAGTGTGGGGTACGCGTTTGGAAATTTGTCGCCGGCGCGCCTCCTGGCTTGGACCGACGCGCAAAACCTGGCGATGCTGCGCGTGTTGGAGCGAACAGGATTCGAGTGCCTCGGCGACCGTCCCTGCTGGGACGACGACGCGTCGTTACCGTGTTTCGTACGCCGCGCCCCTATCAGATGACGCGGCTTAGTAGTAGAACCGCCCAATAACCGACGGTGAGGGCGAGCAGGATGATGGGTCGCTTCCCGTGCAGCCGAAACACCCTCGGGAGTACCACGAGCGAGCAGACTGCAAACACGAGGCTCGCAAAAAACGCGAAGCCGTAGACCGCTTCGTGGATGAGGATCGAAACGTCAATGTCGTGGGAACCCGGATCGTATTCGGCGCAGCCGGGACGCGGCTCGCCCGGAGGCCACTCCGGCGCGAAGACGGCCAGAACGATCACGAGCAACATTGCGCCCCAAGCGGCGAAGATGAATCGACCCGTGTGCACGAACTCCGACCTTCCAAAAGGAACACGGTTGGAATGCAGAACCCGACGCCACACTCGGGTCAGTTTACGGGCAACCTAGCCGGGGTCGGTGCGCGAAAGCTGAAGCAACGCGGCACGCAGCTTCTTGTGGCGGTCGAAGAGACGGACGTAGTCCGATTCGCGCGGGCCGCCTTTGGCGAGAACTACATCACGCAGCGCGCGCCGTTGCGCCGGCGACCAACGTTGCATGTCCGGCAGCGCGAGCACGAGCGGGGCCCAGCGCTCCCACACGACGCGCTGGGGGCGCGAGAGCTTCTTCTGCGACGGCAGGCTGAGCAGTTTGGCCGTCTCGTCCGCGCACGCTGCGAGGCCGGCCTCACGGTCCGCGCCGAAGCGATTCGCGAGATACGCGGTGACGTGCGCACCGATCGCGCCCAGGTCGATATGGCCGAGCACGTCGCGGCGCGTCTTGCCCGTGTGAAAGAACATGTACTCCGACGCGAGCCGGTTGAGGCGCCGTTTCGACGTGCGGTGGCTGCGATCCGCCTTCATCGCGGCGAGTTCTTCGCGGACGAGCGCGCGCACGCCTGCGTCGTGCGGACGGAACCCGAGCTTGTAGTAAAACCACCACGCGCCGGAAGCGAGTCCCTCCGCGTTGTTGTGGCCGAGTTGGTACGGGTCCGCGGAAAACGTGTCGCTGTGAAACAGGCGGTTCACCATCGCGAGCACGCGTCCGTAGACGTGCGCGGTGCCGGTGCCGCGATAGGTCTCGAAGACGTTGTAGGCGACCTCGGACGAGCGGAAGAATGCGCTGCAGAGCACGTAGCCGATCGGGACACCGTTTTGCAGCGTCAGGAATCCGTACACGGACTCGAGCATCAATCGCCGCTCGGGCACGGCGCCCATGCACGCGAACTGCAGCCCGTCGCCGCAGTCGACCATGCGCACGTCGTTTTCGTCGGCGTGCAGAAATACGAGCAGATCCCGGTGGCGGCTGACCATGCACGCGTTTGCGAGGTCGATGAGCCGCCGCGCCTCGCGCCGATCGACGTGACGCACCTTGATGCTCGCATCGCGGATCGCCCGCCGGAGATCGGGACGCCCGGGCCGCGGTCCGCGGCCAAACACGACCGGCCCCTTCGGCCACTTCTCGCGGCCGCGCGCGGGTGTCGCCGGGCCCGGCGCGAGCACTATCGGGATGTCGAGGTCCTCGTAGATCTTCTCGCGCAGTGGCGTAGGCACTTTCAAAGCATCGAAACGGCCGATGAGAAACGCCGCATCGGTTTCGTCGGCGCCCTTGAGGAGGTCGATCCAATCCCGTGCCGCGTGGTCCATGGCATCGAGCGCGACCGATTCGCTGAACGGCATCAGGAGCGACAACAGCCCGGGGAGTTTGTCCCTGTTCTCGAAGTCGCTCCAATCGACGGACAGCTGCTCCGGGCAGAGTTGCGCGAGCCGGATCGCCATCAGCCAATAAAACCGGAAGTGGAGCTTGGTGCCCGCGATGCCGGTGTCGGCGAGTTCCCGACGGTGCCGGCGTAGGTCCGGCCGATCCTGGAAACCGGCCAGCATGCGCTCCACGATTTCGAGGACGGCCTCGCTGTCCGGATAGGCGCGCGAGTAGCAGAGCGCCTCGTGCAGCGCCGCGACGTCAGGGGCCTTCGGTAGGCGCGCGCGTTCGAGCTCGCCCAGCAACTCGGCGCGGTGCTCGGCGGACGCGGTGTCGAACTCCTGCTTGAGGGCGATCAGCTCGCGGAGTTGCGTCGTCGCGGCGGGCACGGCGCGTCATCATACGGACCGGCTCCCGGGTGGGGCGGAACCAAACGGACGTGGGCGCCGTTTTCACCTTTGATGCGTTTTCGGCGATCCGCGTTCGTGGTCCTGTTTCTGCTTGTCGGCTCCGTGCCCGCTCTCCATGCCGAGGAGGTGGACCCCGGCGTCGCCGAGGCGCGGGCGGCGGTGGTCGAACGAATCGCGTTCCTGTTCGCCGCCGAGTCGCGACCGGCGCTGGAGGAAGCGGCGGCCGAGGCCGAAAAGGCGCGGGCCGCCGCCGTGAAACGGATCTTCGACAACAAGCGCTATCCGACTTCCGCGCAGGCGCATCGCGGCTGGCGGGTGGGCGTCGACGTGCAGCCGGGCCACAAGGAGATGGAGCGCCTGGTCGCGGCGGCGCTCATCCAACACAACCGTTTTGTTGCGCTGCTGGCGCGGGGCCTGGGCGCGAAGACGCGGTTGGTCGGAGCGCGCGCGCCGACCACCGCGCAGCCGGAGATCGTGCGGCCGGTCATGTCTTACGGAATCACGGTGATCGACACCGGCATCGCGAAGTTCCTCAAGGGGTATCGCACCAAGCACGACGTCTGGGTGTCGCGGCGCGGTAAGAAGGCGAAGATCGGCCGCGGGGACTACTTGCTCGAGGCGGTCGGTGCGCTCGCCCGCGACGATTGGGCGCGAGCCGCGCGGGCCGGTCGCAAGCTGCGCAAGCTCGAGAAGACGGTGTGGGAGGCGATTCGCGCTGCTCGCGTGCTCGACTGGAACGAACGCCACAAGGCGCGGCACAGTTCCAACGAGATGGCTGGTGTGCGCGTGCTCAACGCGTATCGCGTCGGGCTCGGATTGAATCCGCTCGTGGCCGACAAGCGGCTGCAGTACATCGCGCGCGACTTCGCCAATGAAATGGTGCGCGGAAAGTTCTTCAGCCACCAGCATCCGACCGACCCGTCCCGCCGCACGGTGCGCCGCCGCGCGAACCGCGCCGGGTATCGGGGGACCGCGATCGGCGAAAACGTCAGCAGCGAGGGCGACGCGGTGAAAGCGATGTGGCGGTGGCGCGCGGACGCCGGCCACCACCGGACGCTGGTGCAGAAATTCTTTCGCGGGGTCGGCATGGGCTGCAACAAGTACGCGGTGCTGAATCCGGGCAGCTCGACATCGCGGTCGATTCGTCCGCTCTACGGCACGGGGCGCTAGCCGCGGCGCGCTATCGGTTACAACAGCACCATGCCGGAAGACAGCCTTCTCGATCAACTCGTCGAAGCGTGGGAGACCAACAACCGCATCACGTTGATGCTCGTGGAAAACGTCTCGAAGGACGGCATGGCGTGCACGATGTCCAAACGCGGCGGCCGCGACGTTTCGCGGCAGTTCGCGCACCTGCACACGAACCGGTTGCGCCAGCTCGCGGGCAAGGGCGGCAAGGACCTCATCGAAGGCATCGTCGAGTTCGAGAGCAAGGAACAGCCGTCGGCGGCGAAATTGAAAAAGGCGCTGACGGCGTCGGGCGAGGCGCTGTCGAAGTTCATCCGCGAGGTCGGTTCCGGCGAGCGCGAGAAGCGGCAGCAGAAAAAAGGCATCGCAGTGACGGTGGCGTATCACATCGCGCACGAGAGCCATCACCGCGGCAGCATCCTGCTGACGCTGAAACAGTGCGGGCACGGCCTCCACCAGGACGTCACCTACGGCATCTGGGATTGGCACCGGCGGTAACGCGCCTACGGAAGCGCGCGCGACATCAGGACGATGTCGGCGGTTCCGTCAGACTCGCGCGCTTGTTCGGCAAATCCGTGGCGCTGATACAGCGAGAGTGCGCCGCGGTAGCTGCGCGGTTCGTCCCAGGGATCGGTGGGGTAGGCCTCCAGTTCGGACGCGCCGGCCGATCGCGCAACCTCGAGGACCAATTCCACGATCCGGTCGGGCAGGCGCGTGCCGCGCCAACCTTCCGCGATCGCGAGGCAGCCAATGCACCAAGCGTTCGCGCCGGCCGTCGAGACCCGGGCGCCCAGGCGTGTGTCGAGTGCTCGAAACTCCGACTTGGGACCCGCGCCGGTCCACGCAACGATCTCGTCGTCGTGGAACACGAGATAGCCCGGGCGGCGGCCGGCGTCGAGATCGGCGCGCGTGGCGGCGCGGTTTGGTTGCGCGGCGTCGCCGCAACGCTTGCCCCAGTCCGAGCCGTGATGTGTCCAGACCGCGCAGAAACAACCGCCGAACTCGTCGCCTCCCAAGAGCCGCGCGAACGCTTCGAAGTTCTGTGCCGACAGCGCTTCGAGATGCAGTTTGCCGCGCGGTTGGGCACGCGCCATCGTGTCAACGCGTCCCGAAAAGGCGATCTCCGGCATCGCCGAGGCCCGGAAGGATGTAGCCGCTTTCGTTGAGCCGCTCGTCGAGTGACGCCGCGTACACGTCCACGTCCGGGTGGGTCGCTTCGAGGTGCGCCACACCCTCGGGCGCCGCGACGAGGCACAGCATGCGGATGTTCGTGCAGCCGGCGTTCTTGAGAATGTCGATCGTCGCCGTGAGCGAGTGGCCGGTCGCCAGCATCGGATCGAGGATGCACGCGCGCCGCTCATCGATATCCGCCGAGAGCTTCTGGTAGTACTGAACCGGCTCAAGCGTCTTCTCGTCGCGATAAAGCCCAACGACGTTGACGCGGGCCAGCGGAATCAGATCCAACACACCGGGAAGCATGCCGAGGCCCGCGCGCAGAATCGGGACGACGGCGATCTTCTTCCCCGCGAGCGCATCCACCTGGACCGGCCCCGCCCAGCCCTCGATCGTGACCGGCTCGAGCGCAAGGTCGGCAAAGGCCTCGTACGCCAAGAGATAGGTGATCTCGCGCGCAAGATCGCGGAACGTCGCCGTGTCCAGATCGTCCCGCCGCAACAAACCGAGCTTGTGACGAACAAGCGGGTGGGCAACGGTCTTGAACGCCATGGGGCCAAGGGTACGGGAACGCGCGGCCAAGTCGGACCCGATGTCCGCGGATTAGGCTTCAGGTCTCCGGCCCGAAAAGTGGAGAATTGAGGCCGAGAGTTGGAAGCGGCCAAAGATGGCGGACTTTCGGTCGAGATCTCGTATTGGTTTCGAAAGCTGGGACCGGGCGTGGACGACAAAACCAGAAACAGCGTCACTCTCTTACTGCGGCAGATCGAGTCCGGCGATGACGGCGCCGAGGACCAGTTGTTCGAGCTGGTCTACGCGGACCTGCACAGAGAGGCGGCCCGGTGCCTCGTGGGGCAACCCGCATCCCAGAGTCTGGGCCGGACCGATCTGGTGCACGAGGTTTACGCCAAGCTCTTCTCGGGCAACGCGGGCCACTGGGACAACCGGCGCCACTTCCTCGGCGTCGCGGCCAAGGCGATGCGGTCCATTCTGGTCGACCACGCGCGCGCTAAGGGTCGGATGAAACGAGCTCCAACGGGTGAGCGCGTCGCGCTCGCCGCACTCGCGGCGAAGATCGAGAGTTCCATCGATATCCTCGATCTGGACGCCGCGCTCGAAGAGCTCGCGGCGGAGGACCCGAACGCGGCGCAAGTCGTCGAACTCCGCGTGTTCGCCGGGCTGTCCGTGAGTGAGGTCGCGAGCGTGCTTCAGAAACCGAAGCGCACGGTGGAGCGGGACTGGAGGTTCGCGCGGATCCGACTTCGAAGGTTGATCGGGTGACGTCACGTCTCAAGGACGTCGTCAACGACGCGATCGAGCTGCAGATCGAGGATCAAGATGCGTTCTTGCGGCGCGTGTGTGGAGACGACAACGCCCTGCTCGAAGAGGCGCGGTCGATGCTCAAAGCACACGCGGAGTTGCACGGCTTTCTCGAGCCGCCCGACGTTTCCCGCGGTCTGTGGACGCGCGCACTCGAGCAGGCCGGCGACATCCCGTTCGTCGGCGCCGTACTCGATGATCGCTACCAGCTCGAAGAACGCCTGGGGTCGGGCGCTTCCGGTGTCGTGTTCGAGGCCGCCGACCTGCTGAGCGGCGAGCGCGTCGCGGTGAAGATCCTCACCGCGCTGCGCGGAAGCGACCTCGCGTGGTTCCGTCGCGAATTGGCGGCGTTGCGGTTGCTCGAGCTTCCGGGTGTCGTGCGGTTGCTCGACGACGGCGTTCACGACGGCTTTCCGTTCTTCGTGATGCCGAAGGTCAAGGGGTCGCGTTTCCCGGGAGGCGCGACACCCATGCCGTGGGGCGACCTTGCCGAGACCGCGATCGCTCTGCTCGAGACGCTCGCACGCATTCATGCGCGCGGGGTTGTGCACGGTGATCTCAAGCCCGCGAATGTCCTGGTCGACACCGCTGGACGGCCGGTCATGCTCGACCTCGGCGTTTCCTCCGGCCCGTCGGTGCCCGGGCGCGTCGAAGGGGTCGCCGGAACGCCCGCGTATCTCGCGCCGGAACAGCTCCACGGCGGTACCGCCACCCCGCGAACAGACCTCTATTCGGTAGGCGTGATGCTGTACGAGGCTCTTGTCGGAAGCAACCCGCACCCGGTCCACAGTCTCGATGCGCTCGTCAAGGCGCGGCTCGGTGGAGCGGCACCGACATTGGCCGAGCAGGGGATCGACCCCCGCGGCTGCCCGTGCGACATGATCGATTCGCTGTTGGCTCAAAGGCCCGAGGAGCGCGTGCCGTCCGCGGCTCAAGCGGCCGCCGTTCTCCGCGGCGACCTGCCGCCTTTGGAAGTGCTGCGAACGCATCCGGCGCTGCAAAACACCAGTGTCGTGGACGCCGTCGTGCAGGCGGCGAGCCGTTCGCGGCAGGTCACCCTATTCGGCCCGCCGCGTTCAGGTCGCAGCTTGTGCCTACGCCGCGTCGCGACGCGCCTGCGCCGATCCGGCAAGACCGTGGCCTGGTTCGATCCGGGCTACGCGACACCTGCGTCCACCGATGTCGTTCTCGTGGACCGCACGGACGCCGCGCCGGAAGACGCGTCGGGTTGTGTGATCCGGCTCGTCGATGATCCGGACCGGGCCACGGTGCGGCTCGAGCCGCTCTCCGAGAAGTCCCTGCGCGGACTGTTCAGCGGGAACGACCGGATCTTCCATCTCCGCGAGGACTCCGCAACCGAACTGCACCGTCGAACTCAGGGTTGGCCCGTCCGTGTGCTGGAAGAACTGTCTGCGTGGGTGCGTGCCGATCTCGCGCGGGTCGAGAGTGGATCCGTAGCGGTCGACCGTGCTGCGCTCGACTTGCTCGCGAGTGGGTTCCGCGTCTGTCCGGTGCCCAACGGTGATCTCAAAGGAACGGATCCGGTCATGGGTGTGCTGGCAGCGTCAGGCCAGAGCCTCTCCGAGCAGGTGCTGGCGGATGCAGTGCAGCGTCCCGTCGCCGAGTCGCTCGCCGAGTTGGTTCGTGAGGGCAAGGTCGATTGCACTGCGGACGGTCTTTATCGCACCGCGACCGACACGGCTGTGTTTCCCAGTCCAGAGAACCACGCGGCCGCGGCACGGGCGTTGCCGCCCGGCACGCCGGGACGACTTCGGCACCTCGTGGCTTCGGACGCCACCAGCGACCTCACGCGTGAAACACGCGACGCCGGTCTTGCGCTCGTGCGCGAGGCGCGAGTCGGCCATGCCCGCGCTGTGATCGCCGAGGGTTTGGCCGCCGTCCGCGGGAACCACCTGGGGCCGAGCGACGAAATCCAGCCGCTCTCCGCGCTGCTGTTGGTCGCCGCCGCGGAAGGCACGGAACGCAGCTTCGAACTCGCGCTGTATGAGATCGGCCGTGCGGCACATCGCACGCCCGAGCTATTGCGCCTCGATCGTCTGGCCCGCGTCGCGCTCCTTGCGTTGCGCCGCGACGGAGACCGGGCGCTCGCACTCGCGGACGCGCTCGGGCCGTTCGCCGAGCTCGAGCTCGAGCAGCTTCGCCAGGGAGCGCGGGCGATGGCGGCGCGCAGTGGCCAACGAGACCGCAGCGAAGAGGTCTTGGCGAGCGTGGAAGATTGGGCGGCCAAGCACGACGCAACGGAGACACGCGCCAAGTTGCTCGAGTGGAAGGGTTGGGCCGCCTACATCCAGTACCGCTTCCGGGATGCCGTCGAACTCCACGAGGAGGCGCTACGGATCGCGCCCGATCCGCGCTCCCGCCTCTCCGCGCTGTTGAACGTCGCGGAAACTTGCGTCGAAGCAGGGCTCTACGACCGGGCGCGTGAGCTGGGCGAGAGTGCGAAGGCGGCCGCTGCGCGATTTCGCCATGCGTTCTTCGAAGCCCGCGCGGAGTCGGTCCTGCGGTTCGCCGCCTACCGCAGCGGCGAAGCTACCTCCGTCGATCACGAACTCATCGACGCGCTGGGCGCGCTCCGTCTCTCCAACCTTCAAGCCCAGCTCAACCTCAACGAGGGCGCCGTCGCCTGGCGGCTCCAAGATCGCGCCACTGCACGCACGCTCGTGGGTACAGCAAATCGGCTGTGGCGGGAAATTGGACACTCGTGGGGCTCGCTCTTGACGGGTGCGTTCCTTGGTGCGCTTGGCGACAGTGTCCAAGTCGAGTCTTTGGAGCGGAGCGCGCGCGAGTGTCCGCTGCCGGGAATCGCGTTGCAGTCGCTCGGGCTGCTCGGGCTTGGGTACCCGGATCGCGTGCCGCGCTACCGGGACGACGCGCGCAGATTGGCCACGAAGATCGCGCCGGAATACCGAGCCGTCCGCCGCGAGGTCGCGTCGGCGCGCGAATGCGTGGAGTGGCTGGCGGGCGAAGACACACCGAGCACACTAAGGGATTGGCCCCGGTGACGGTTCACCGGAAACAGATATGGGAGCGGTCTGAACAGACCAGAAGGAAGAACGAATGGCACCTCAATTAGGGATGGGAACGTTTCAGATTCTGGATCACATGGGACAGGTTGTCGGCTATGCCACGCAGGAGAGTGACGAGAACTACGAGTACTGGGCCCTTCGCAAGGAGGGTGTCGGCGGGGCGCCGTTTCCCAAGATCAAATACGGCGAACCGGCTGTGCAACTGATGTTTTGCCCGGTCGCCGTCGGGAAAAACAAGGCCGACTTCTGCAAGTTCATCACGGATCCCCCGAACAACGAGGACTATAGCCACTTTGACATCATCAAGCACGCCACCAGCCCCGATCCTTGTCCCTAGCGGGAGCGCCACGCGGGACGGCGGCACTTGCCGAAGTAGTAGTTAGCCAGTTGGCGCTGCGCGCCGCCGCGGATCCTACCGCCTGCCGGTACGGGCTCTCGCCCGTACCGGCGGCTTCGTTCGAGCCTAGAGCTTGGTGGAACCCAACAACCTCTTCCGCGTCGCCGCCGGGAACTTCTCGATGGCGTAACGCAGCATCGTGCGCGGCATCTTCTTGCCGTTTTGCTCGACGAACTTTTGCAGGCGCGGCATATCTGTCGCGCCTGCTTCCTTGAGCAGCCAACCGGCTCCTTTTTGCACGAGGTCCTCCTTGTCGCCCGCGAGTTTTTTCGCGACGCGGTAGGACCCGGCCAGGTGTTTGCCTTTGCAGGCCGATTTCACGAGACACACCGCCGCGGCCCGGCGCAGCCACAGGTTCTTCGACGTCGTCCACGTCTCGGTCTTTTTCAACAGCTGGGGATGCGCCACGATCAGCGGGTGCAGCACGTCGGAGCACACGAGATCGATGGCGCTCCAGTTGTCCAGCCACCCGCACTCGATCCACTTCCGAACCCGCGGGAGCAGGCTCGCCGGAAACTGCTTCGAGAAGCGGCCGAGCACCAACACGCCGCAAGACCGCATCTCGAGATAGTCGTCCGCGAGCAGCGCGTCCGCAAACGCGATCGCATCCTCGAGGCTCCACTCCTTCTTGACGTCCGCGTAGATGCCGCGCGCGATCCTGCGCAGATCGGCGGTCCACACCCCGAGCAGCTTGACCTCGTCCTTGAAGAACCTGGAGTGGTCGACCTCTTTCTTCGCGGACGCCCGAAGTTCCTTTCGGGCCCGCGCCGCCGCAGCCTTGGGTGTCATGCGGGGAGCGTAGCAACTCGCGGCCGAAGTGTTCAAGCAGGGCCTCGTCTCGCAACGTTTGTTCGCGCTGGCTACTCGTTCCGCGCGAGGAACAGCACGTCGGCCATCTCGCCGAGGTAGTCGTCCTCCCACTCCACACGCTCGCGGGCGGCGTGCTCGTAGACCTCGGACAACACCGCCGCGAATTCGTCGTCGTCGCCGGCCGACCAGACCGCCAGCACCCCGCCGGGCGCGAGGTGGCGTGCGACGCGGCGTTGGCCGTCGGCGGTGTAGAACGGCGCGCTCGATTGGTCGAGGCGTTCCTTGGGCGTGTGATCGACATCGATCAGGATCGCGTCGAATGCCGTATCGCGAGCCGGCTCCCCGAGCAGGTCGGCGTAGACGTCGCTCTCGATCATCGCGAATCGGGAGTCGCCGGAAAGCTCGGCGGACAGCGGCAGATGTCCGGCACGCAGCCACTCGAACAGGACCGGAATGCGATCGACGACACGAACGTGGGTCACGCGCGGGTCTTGCAGCGCGGCGTGCGCGGTGTAGCCCAAGCCGAGGCCGCCGACGAGCACGGAAAGATCCCCGCCACCGCGATGCAGCGCGAGCGCCCGCGTCGCGAGCGCGCGTTCGGAAACCGTGTTGCGGCTGCTCATCAGCAACTCGCCGTTGACGAGCACCTCGGTCACGCTTTCGGTGCCATCCGCCGTCGGAACCGAGCGCCGTCGCAGATCGAACACGCCGATGGGGGTGTCGACCCACGCGATCGCTTCGAACGATTTGCTCACGGGCGCGGAGCATACCGGCCGTCATACGGTGCCAGGTAACTTTGTCGCGAATTCCAGCGCGCCGCGCGCCATGAACGATGGCGCGATTCAGAGCTCCACGCCAACGAAGGCCGGCTGAGCTGACGCGCAGGCCCCCGAGATTTGCGGAAAAAGTTACCTGGCACCTCCCGCCCCCGCCGCGCCTCCGACCGCCGTGAGCCTTCCGGTTTGGGGTCCGCTGGCCGCGTGCTCGACGTGCGTCGCCGATCTGGTGGAGAATCGCCGGCACGATGGAAGATGCAGCACTGCCCATCGGCATGGCCGTCGCCGCGGTTCTCGGCCTCTTCGTGGCGATTCGTTCGTTGCGTCGGCGCAGGCTGCACGTCAACGTCCCCACGTCCAAGACCAAAGGAGTGTTTGCCGGGCTCAACGAGGTAAAGGGCGTGCTTCGCTGCGCGGACCCGCTGCGTAGCCGCATCGCTCGAGTGCGTTGCGTTTGGTACCGGTGGGCCGTCGAGGAACAATGGCAGCGGATGGTGCCCCGGACCGACTCGAAGGGGAGAGTCACCATGACCTCCCAAACGGGGTGGCAATCGGTTGCGCAAGGCGGCCGGTCGATCCCGTTCGAGTTGGAGGACGAGACCGGCCGAATTCGAGTGATTCCCGAGCGTGCGGAAATCGACGGTGTCCGCACGTTCGACCGGACCTGCCTTCGATCCGATCCGCGCTACTACGAGCACGGCCCGTCCGCGGCGATTTCCGGTTCCACTCATCGGCGCCGGCTCCACGAGACGGCGCTGCGTCTGGGGGTGGACCTCTATGTGATCGGCACGGCGCGCATGCGGGCCGATGTTGTCGAGCCCGAAATCGCCGAATCCGAATTCGGCGAGATGTTCCTCATCTCGACGCGCTCCGAGGAGCAGATCGTCCGCGGCCACTTCTGGTCGATCTTGTTGGGCACGGTGCTCGGCGCGGCGTGTGCCGGCGGGGTCGGGTGGGTGCTCGCCCAACACGAAGGCGCGACGATCGGCGCGGGCGCGTTCCTCGGCGTGATGGCGGTCACCTGGTTGGTGCTCGTGTACAACGGACTCGTGTCGGTGCGGCAGCGCGTGGAGATGGCCGAGGGCATGTTGGATGTGCAGCTGAAGCGGCGTCACGTACTCATACCGCGCCTGCAATCGTGTGTTGCATCCATCGCAGGCCACGAAAAGGCCGCGCACGAACGGGTGGCCAAGCTGCGCATGAAAGGGGATCTCATCGCGCTGGCGGAGGACTATCCGGAGCTGAAGACCGATGCGAACTTCCGGAAACTGCACGACGAACTGATCGACACCGAGGATCGCATCGCGTTGGCCCGGGGGTTCTTCAACAACAGCGTGACCGCCCACAACCTGCGCGTGGAAACCATGCCAGCAACGATCGTCGCCAAACTGACGGGATTCCGTCGCCGGGGCTGGCTGCAGGTCTAGCCCGGATTATTCACAAGCATGTTCGATCGAGCATGAGGCCGCTGACCTTTTGCAGGGCGAACGCAGTCGGGGCGGATGCGGACGTGCGGCTGCGCGAACCAGTCTCGGATGCACTGCCGTTCGACCGCGATCCTGATCAAGCGGAGTTGCAACGGTTCCAAAGCGTCGAACGCGCCCGGTGCCGCGCCGATGACTCCCACGAGATAGCCGGCGTCGTAGCCATACGCACGTTCGAATTCCCGGATCGCGTTCCGTTGTTGGGCCAGCGCCGAGAACACCGCTCGTTGGATTCGCAGGTTGCTGGCGCCATCACCTTGGACTCAAGGTCCGCAAAGTGGTGAAATATCCGCGCTTAGGTGCGTGGCAGAGGCGGGGGGGCCTGTTCGCGTCCAGAAGGGTGTAACGATGCGAACGGGTTGGATCGCGCTCACAGCGCTCGTTGTCGCGGCTTGCGGGGCGGACGATGACGCCGGCAAAAAAGGGGCGGGCGCTGCGGCCGTGCCGACGGTTGTCGTCGCGGAAATACGTGCCGAAGACGTGCCCGTCATTCGCGAGTTCGTGGCGCGCACGCAGGCCGTGCAGACCATCGCGATCCAGGCGCGCGTCGAAGCAATCCTTCAAAAGCGGTTGTTCAAGGAGGGTTTCCCAGTCAAGAAGGACCAGGTCCTCTACGAACTCGACAAGCGGACCTACGAAGCCAACCTGTCCACTGCCGAGGCGGATCTGGCGAAGGCGAGGGCCGACTTGAAGCTTGCCATAGAGCAAGTGTCGGTTCGGGCTGCCGAGGCGGGGCTGACGCAGGCGAAGGCACAGCTCAAGAAGTTCCAACAGGACGTGGCGCGGTTGCGGCCGCTGGCCGAGCAAGATGCCGTGCCGAAGCAAGACCTCGATACGGCTCTTGCCGCCGAAGAGGTGGGCGATGCTCAGGTCGATGCGGCGGAGGCGCAGCTCAAGAACTCCAAGATCAGCGAGGAAGTGGGTCAGATGCAAGCTGCGGCGGCGGTCAAGAGCGCCGAAGCTTCCGTGGCCCTCGCTCAACTCGATTTGGAGTACTGCACGATTCGTTGCCCCATCGACGGGCTCATCAGCCGGACGAGAGTGCACGTCGGGAACCTGGTCGGCCGCGGCGACGAGACGGAGTTGGCCACCGTTTCACAAATCGATCCGATCTACGCGACGTTGGCGATCAGCGAGGCCGAGTTCCTGGATCTGCAGGCGACGCGGAGGAAGGGGCCCAGCTCGCTGGAGATCGAGCTCATTCTGGCGAACGACGAACTCCACCCGCACAAGGGGAAGTTCATCACCGCGGAGCGTGCGGTCGCAGTGGAGACAGGCACGCTTCAGATTGTCGCGGAGTTCCCAAATCCCGACGGCTTGTTGCGCGATGGTCAGTTCGGACGAGTGCGTGCGGCCGTCGCGAAATTGAAAGGCGCCGTGCTCTGCCCGCAGCGGTCCGTCACCGAGATTCAAAGCGCCAAGGCCGTTTTGATTGTTGGGAAGGACAACGTCGTCGCTCTGCGCACGGTGCAACTCGGCGTCCGCTACAAGCAATACTACGTCGTGCGCAAGGGGCTTGAGGCAGGCGATCGCGTGATCGTCGAAGGATTGCAGAAGGCGCGGCCCGGCATGAGGGTCAACCCGGCGGACAAACCCGTTTCGTCCGAGCCCACCAAGAAGAAGAACTGAGCCGTGGGCAAATTCTTCATCCACAAACCGGTCTTCGCGATGGTCATCTCCATTGTGATCGTGCTGGCCGGTGTGCTTGCGATTCAATCGTTGCCGATCACGCTCTATCCCCCAATCGCGCCACCGACGGTCGAAGTGACGGTGGTCTATCCCGGCGCGAACGCGGAAACGGTCGAGAGGTCCATTGCCGCGCCGATCGAGACCGAGGTCAACGGCGCCGAGAACATGATCTACTTCTCGTCGAAGAGCACGGGCGATGGCGTCTACAAACTCCAGTGCACCTTCAGCGTCGGTACGAACCTCGATCTCGCCAACGTCGATATCAACAACCGCGTCAACAAGGCGCAGCCGAAGCTGCCCCCGGAGGCCATCTCGGCCGGCATTGAGATCAAGAAGAAGTCGCCGGACATGCTCATGGCGATTGCGATCCACTCGCCGGACGGTGCCTATGACGATGTCTTCCTCTCCAACTACGCCAAGTTGAATCTGGTCGATCCCATCGCACGCGTGCCGGGTGTCGGCAGCACCATGCTTGCCAGCCAGCGCGACTACGCCATGCGTCTTTGGCTGCGGCCCGACAAATTGCAGAAACTCGGGTTGACCGCGGGCGACATGGCTAATGCGATCCGGGAGCAGAACGTTCTCCTCCCGGTCGGCAGCGTCGGCCAGCCGCCTGCGAAGGCCGGAGTGGAGTTTCAGTACTCGCTCAAGACCAAGAGCCGGCTCGACACGGTCGAGGAATTCGAGAACATCATCCTGCGAGCCCTGCCGGACGGTTCCGTGCTGCGTGTCCGCGACGTAGCGCGAACGGAACTGGCAGCGAAGGACTACAAGTCCTTCGGCCGCTACAACGGCAAGCCGTCCGAGATCATCCTTGTCTATCAACTCCCTGGCGGAAACGCGCTGGAGACTGCGAACGGGATTCGTGCGCTGCTCGCCAACCTCAAGGAATCGATGCCGCCCGGCCTCGAGTACGACATCGCCCACGACAACACGATGTTCATCACGGCCTCCATCAAAGAGGTGGTGACCACATTCCGTGATGCGCTCATTCTGGTGCTGCTCGTCGTGTTCATCTTCCTGGGGAGCTTCCGCACGACGCTCATCCCGATGCTGGCTATTCCCGTGGCGCTGATCGGGACCTTCGCATTCTTCATCCCGCTCGGTTTCTCGATCAACATGCTGACCCTGTTCGGGATCATCCTGGCGATCGGCACGGTCGTCGACGATGCGATCGTCGTGGTGGAGTCGGTGGAACTCCACATCAGCAAGGGGCTGAGCCCGACCGAGGCGACAGAGAAGACGATGGAGGAGGTGACGTCCGTCCTGATCGCCTCCTCGCTCGTGCTGTGCGCTGTGTTCGTTCCGGTCGCGTTCATGCCCGGCATCACGGGGCAGCTTTACCGACAGTTTGCGCTGACGATCTCCGCGTCCATCATCCTCTCCACGATCGTGGCGATTTCGCTCACGCCGGCGCTGTGCCGCCTGTTGCTGCGCGAGCGCAAACAGATGCGCGGCCCGCTGGGATGGTTGCTTCGGGCGTTCAACAAGGGGCTTGAGAAAACGACGGTCGCCTATGGCGCGATGACCAAGCTCCTCCTGCGTTCCATCGCCATCCCCCTTGTCATTTTGGGCGTGTTCTCCTACGGATCCTGGTATCTGCTCGACTCCCTCCCCGGCGGTTTTGTTCCCGACGAAGACCAGGGGTACTTCATTGCGACGCTCATGCTGCCGGACGGCGCTTCCATGGAGCGGACCGAGATCATCTCGACCCGGGCCGAGCAGGACATGTTGAAGATGGCCGGCGTGCGCAAGGTCATCACACTGGGCGGCTTGAACATGATCACCGGGGCGTTCACGTCCAACGTGGCCTCGTTCATCGTGCTCTTAGACACTTGGGACGAGCGTCCAACCGACGATCTCAGGGACACGTCGATCATCGCCAAGGCGCGGGCGACCATGGCGGGGTATCCCGAAGCATTCGGCCTCGCGTTCGCGCCGCCGCCGATTCCCGGCCTTGGGACGGCGGGTGGTTTCCAGTTCGAACTGCAGGACCGAACCGGCACGAAAACGGCGCGGGAGCTTGCCAGTACGGGGCAGGCCTTTGTCGCGGCGGCCAGACAGCGCCCCGAGCTCATCGGCCTCTATAGCCAGTTCCGCGCCAACGTCCCGCAGATCCAGTTCGATCTCGATCGCGAGAAAGCGAAGACGCTCGGCGTACCGATCAATGATGTCTATCAGAGCCTCCAGATCTATCTCGGCGGCTTGCAGGTGAACGACCTGACGCTATTCGGTCGGCCGTTCAAAGTTGTGATTCAGGCGGAGCCGGAGTTCCGCGTCGATCCCGGAAACCTCGATCAGATCTGGGTGCGGTCGTCGAAGGGGACCATGGTTCCGCTGCGGACGATGTCGATGATCCAGCCCACGACGGGACCGGATCTCATCCAGCGCTACAACATGTTCCGAGTGGCCGAAATCACCGGCGCGAACGCTGCGGGCTACAGCTCGGGGCAGGCGCTGATCGCCATGGAAGAGGTGGCGAAAGAGCAGCTGGGTACGGGCTACGGGTTTGAGTGGACCGGCACCGCATTCCAGGAAAAGCAGGCGGGCGGACAACAGGCCATGGTTTTTGTCCTCGGGTTCTTGCTCGTGTTCTTGTTCCTGGCCGCGAACTACGAGAGTTGGGTGATCCCGCTCGCGGTTTTGGTCGGTTTGCCCGTGGCCATTTTCGGTGCGTTCTTCGCCGCGTGGATGCGGGACTACGTCAACGACGTCTACGTCCAGATCGGATTGGTTCTGCTGATCGGTCTCGGGGCGAAGACGGCCATCCTGGTCGTCGAGTTCGCCAAGCAGCGACACGAAGAGGGACACAGCGTCTTCGATGCCGTGATGGGGGCGGCGACGCTGCGCTTCCGTCCCATCTTGATGACCGCGTTCTCGTTCATCCTCGGCGTGATCCCGCTCGTGATCGCGACCGGCGCCGCCGCCGGCTCGCGCCGATCCCTGGGCACCGCGGTGTTCGGCGGGATGATCGCGGCCACGGTCATGACGCTCTTGATTACGCCGGTGCTCTATCTCATCTTCCAGAGCTTCGTTTCGAAATTCCTCAGTAAGGAACCGAACAATGAGGCGAAGAAGGAGCAGGCATGAAGAAACTCCTGTTGATCCTCGGTCTCGTTTCCGCGTGTACGACCGTAGGACCCGACTACAAGCGGCCGAACTACGCGGTTCCGGGGTCGTTCCGCGGCGCGGAAGAAACGAGCCCGGAAGACGCGGCGTCGTTCGGCGACGTGGCCTGGTTTGAGCTGTTCCAGGACCCGGCGCTTCAGGAGCTCATCCGCGCGGCGCTGAAGAACAACTACGACGTCCGCATCGCCGCCGAGCGCATCCTGGAGGTGCGTGCGCGCTTGACGATCATCAAGTCGGATGCCTACCCGACGGTGGATGCCAGCTTGGCGAAGGAGTGGAACCGGCTTTCCCGCTCCGGTGGTCCAGGCGCGAATCTGCCCGCTGGCATCGACCTCGACAACGAACAGTGGAGTCTGGGCATCGGTCTTACCTGGGAGGTCGACTTCTGGGGCAAGGTCCGGCGAGCGAGTGAAGCCGGATTGGCCGAGTTGCTGGCGAGCGAGTTATCTCGTCGCGCGGTGATCCAGTCCCTGGTCGCGGATCTCGCGGTGGCGTACTTCGAACTCATCGAACTCGATGCGGAACTGGAGATCACAAAGCGCGAGTTGGAATCCCGCGAGGCATCCCTGAGACTCGTCACGCTGCGTCTCGAGCAAGGCGTGTCCACCAAGTTGGAACAACGCCAGGCCGAAGGTCTCGTCTGGGATGCGGCGGGCCTGGTTCCTGACCTCGAACAACGCATCGAACAGCAGGAGAATCTGATCCAGCTGCTCATCGGCGACAACCCCGGCGACGTGAATCGCGGCCGCCCGCTGTTGGAGCAGAACCGGGAGATCTTGGTACCTGCGGGGCTGCCCTCTGCGATTCTGGAGCGTCGGCCGGACATCCGCATCGCCGAGGAGAATCTGGTTGCCGCGAACGCCCGCATCGGCGAGGCGAAGGCGCTGCTCTATCCGTCGATCGGCCTGACCGCCTCCGGCGGCGTGGCGAGCCGGGACCTGAAGGACCTCTTCAGCACCGATACGGGGTTCTACGCCATCAAACCCTTCGTCACGGTACCGATCTTCAACGCCGGTAGGTTGCGCGCCAACGTCGAGGTGACGGAGTCGCAACAGCGCCAGGCTGCGATGGATTACCTGCAGACAATCCAGCAGGCGTTCCGCGAAGTTTCCGATGGTCTGATCGTGTATGAGAAGACGCGCGAGGTGCGGGGGTTCCGCGAGAAGGCCGAGACCACGCTGAAAGATCAGGTGCGTCTGTCGGAGTTGCGCTACCGCGGTGGTGTGACCGGGTACTTGGAAGTGCTGGACAGCAAGCGCGACCACCTCGACGCGGAGTTGCGCCTGGCGCAGTCCCTCCGGAATGAGTTGCTCTCGGTCGTATTGCTCTATCGCGCCCTTGGTGGAGGTTGGCAGGGCGCCGAAGAAGAGGCTGCGACGGGCGAGCAGGTAGGAGCCAGCGGCCTGGTGGCTGCGCCTGCGGCGAAGAAGTAGGACGACACGCGCTGCGCGAGCGCGCGACGACGCGGTGCCTACTTGCGTTTCTTCTTCTTGCTCGTGGCGATCGTGCGCCGAGGGCTTCGCCTCATCAGCTCGTCTTCGGTCAGGCGGACGAAGTCGGGGCGAACGCGGACGTGCGGCCGCGCGAACCAGTCTCGGATGCACTGCCGTTCGACCGCGGTCCTGAACTCGTTGTCGTTCTCGAGCTCCGCGGGCGGGCGCTGGGCGAGGTGGACTTCCCCGAGCAGCCGCGACCGGCAGAGCCTTTCGATGAGTGCCGGCTCGAGGCCAAGCGCGTCTTCGAGTTCCGTGGCGACGTGATGCTGAAAGGTCCGATCCAGACGATGGGGGAGTCGCCGGTCGACACGATCGGTTTGCGCTTGCATCACGGGCAAACGTGCATGGTGTATCGGTACAGCCTCGAGAGCACCGTGTCCCTGCTGCTGGCGCCACTTACCGGCGTGACGATCAAGATGGTTGGCCCGTCGTGTTTTCAGGGCACGATCACGGCCGAGATCGACACCGGCCTGATCAGCGCCGCCGACTTCACTGAACACGTCTTCGGCACCAACTACCTCGGCGCGCAGAAACTCCACGACTTCGTAACCCGCCGCGACGGCCGGGTAGTGCGCATCACGAAGGAGCAGTACGACCGCGAGGAGGTGGAGAACTAGCGGCCTGTCCCCGCGACTCTCTTGGCCGGCCTACCTCGGCGGCTTGTGTCAACGGCAGGTCGAATCTGGCACTCGCATCGAGAACGAAGACCGGTCGCAGCGTTCGGGATCTAAAATTCCCGGTAGGAGAGTGACATGAAACGAACGCTTTGGTTGGCATGCTTCGCATGGCTCGGCTGCGCCGCTGCACCCGATGCAAAAGGCCGTGACGCGAGGGAGGCTTCCGACGAACCGCTCGTCTGGTTGGCCGCGCACACGGCGACGGCGCCCACGATCGATGGACAGGTCGATTCGGTGTGGCAGAGCGCTGAGCCGCTCACCGTCGTGATTCGTGAGGCGTTGGGCGGCGGCGCGCCCCGAACGGTCGTACTGCGCGCACTTCATGACGGCGACTCGGTCTACGTCCTTGCGCAGTGGCCGGACGCGACCCGCAGCGACATGCGGGACCCGTACGTGTGGGATCCGGTGAAGAATGTGTACGCGCGCCCCTCGAAACCCGACGACCAGTTCGCGCTGGAGTTCCCGCTCACAGGGGACTTCCGGATCAACATGATGACCACCGAGAGTGAGTTCACGGCGGATGTCTGGCATTGGAAGGCCGGCCGCGGCAACCCGGTCGGATGGGTGGACGACAAGCGGCATCTCATTCAGGGGAAGCCCCGCGGGAAGGCCAGGGCATACGACATGGGCGGGCATGAAACGGTCTACATCGCGCGCCTCATGGACAGCGGCAAGAGTTCGTACTCGGTGAAGGACGCACCA
>JAZFYD010000222.1:0-8946 GCA_036443405.1 Planctomycetota bacterium | reverse complement strand
GATGTCGAGTGCTTGCTCGACGACACCGAGGAAAAACACCATCTGGCGAACGACCCCGGTCTGTTCCCCGGAGCGGATGAATACGCGCTCGAGTCGCACGGCGGCACGATCGATCCCAAGCTCTTCGCGGACGCCGCCGCCGGCATCGGACGCCGGCTGAAGGTCCAGCAACTGGCCGCGGTCGCTCCCAACGGCGCCGCCTTGGCCGTCGCAGGAGAGAGTCAGGAAGAGTTCGTGAAACTCGCCGCGCGCTTGGACGAAGCGTCGAGCAGAGCCGGACGCCGAATGAGCTTCGGCACGATGAAGCGGTTCATGGTCGAAGGTAAGTTCGGACGGGTTGTCGTGCTGCCCGCAGGCAACTGTGCGGCCGCCGCAAGAGTCCCGCGCTCGGTCGCGACCGACCGCGTGGCCGAAGGTCTCGAGCTGATCGTCACGGCGAGCCGCTCGACCTCCGGAGAGGAGGAGTAATGGAAGCCCTGCTCGAACAACTCAGCGTCGAAGCTTGGGTGCGCGGAAGCCTGATCATCTCCGATGAGGGGCTCGTCATCATGGACAAGCTGCGTGGGGATCTCGATCGCGATGCGGTCGCGGCCCTCGCGTATGACCTCGTAACGGAGGTTCGCATGGGTCTTGAAGAGGCCCAGATGGAACCTTTCACCCGGGTGGTGCTGTCGGCAACGGCCGGCGAACTCGTGGTGGTCGGATGCGGCCAGGTCTACCTGACGGTGGTCGCCGCAGCAGGATCCGAAGCGTTTTACATCGAGATCGACAGTGCGGCTCGGCGGCTACGCCAGCTCGCACCGACGATGAGTATGCGGGAGCTCTAGGAAGAGGAACGAGATGGTCCAGATCAACTTCGCCAACAAGGAAATCCAGTGCAAGATCGTCTACTACGGTCCCGGCATGTCGGGCAAGACGACCAACCTTGAAGTGGTTCACAAGAAGGCGCCGACCAATTCCAAGGGCGAGCTGACTTCGATTGCCACCGAGGGTGACCGCACTCTCTTCTTCGATTTCATGCCGCTTGATCTGGGCAACATTGCCGGGATCAAGACCAAGTTCCAGCTCTACACGGTTCCGGGTCAGGTTTACTACAACTCGACGCGGAAACTGGTGTTGCAGGGTGTGGACGGTGTGGTCTTCGTCGCCGATAGCCAGGCGGAGAAGATGGAAGATAACTACGAGTCGCTCGAGAACCTCAAGGCCAACCTGCTGGAGTACGGTCGCGACATCGAGTCGATTCCCGTCATCCTCCAGTGGAACAAGCGCGACCTCCCCACCGCGCTGCCGGTCGAAGAACTCGAGGCCAAACTCAACACATTCAACGCGCCGACGTTCGAGGCGGTCGCCGCGACGGGCGAGGGAGTGTTCCCGACGCTCAAGGCGCTCGCCAGCCTCGTGCTCGAGTCGATCAACCGCGACAAAAAAGAGAGCAGCCTCTCGAGCACTCGTGTGGTCACGGCCGGCGCAACAGCGGTTGCGAGCACCCGCACTGCGGGCGGTGGAACAACTGCAGTTCGACCGGCCGCGGCCGCAACCGCGACACGCCGGCCGGCAGCCCGTACCACCGGAGCTCCGCCCCCGGCCGAGCGCCCCGCGCGCCCGAGCGCTCGAACCCAACGCAAGGTCGAACCCGCAACGCGGACATCCGGTCGCCCGATGGGCAAGGTCACGATCAAGGAGCAGACGGATTCGTCGCGCCTGATCATGACGCTGGTCATCGCGGCAGTGATTCTGGGAGCCGGCGCATTCGCGGCTTGGAAGTTCTTCGGAAGCTAGGAAAGGAAGAACGATGCCCAACCCCGGACAACAACTCTCCGACCAGGAACTGCGCGAGCGCCGGTTGATCTTCTACAAGGAAGACATTCAGGCGATCGACAGCACCCTGCGTGATTTCATCCAGCGCGCAAAGGCCAAGGCCGCGCTGCTGGTCGACAAGGACGGCCACCTCATCACCAAGGAAGGCAACACAGACAAGGCGGACGTCGATACCGTGTCCGCGCTCGTCGCCGGTTGTTTCGCGGCCACCCGCGAGATGGCGCGCATTCTCGGTGAAGAGGAGTTCACCGCCCTGTTCCACCAGGGCCGCAAGGACAACCTCCAGCTCTCGCTCGTCGGGACCCGGACGATCCTCAGCGTGCTCTTCGACGACACCACCACGATCGGCATGGTGCGCCTCTACTCGGCCGAGACCGGCCGCAAGCTCACGTCGCTCTTCAAGAAGGTGGATTCCAAGAACCGCCAGGCGGTCAGAGCGGATCGGAGCAAGGAGCTCGATACCTTCCAGGCGGCCGCGGCGAGCAGCCTCGACGACATCTTCGGGGAATAGACTCCCCGCAACACAGTTTGAACGTCAGTCGTTCCTTGCGGCGGACAGTACGGGCCTCGGCTTCCCAGCCGGGGTCCTTTTTTGTTGTGCCTGCGTGTGGGGTCACTTGTGGGCCACGTACCGCCCGCCGTTTTGCTTCGCGAGGTTCAACAGGAAGCCGCGGTTCTGGTCCTTGGAGACACCGATGGTGTGAATGATCACTCCGAGCGATCCGTTGCGCTTCGTGATCTCCTTCAGGATCTGATTCGCGTCGACGATGCGGCCGTGCGATGGTTTGCCGTCCGTCAGGAAGAAGATCGTGTCGCCTGACAGGTTGTTCTTTTTCTGTTTCTTGGCGGGAGCCGGAGTCGCGATGTCGAGGGACTTGTTGAGGGCGTCGAAGATGTTGGTCGCGCCTGCGGCCTCCTTGCGCTCGATGTACTTGCGCGCGGCCTGCTTGTTCTTGATCGTCGCGGGCATCATGCGGCCCTTCTTCCACGCGGTCACCCCCGAGCTGTAGACGACAATCGAGAAGTGCGCGTCCTCCTTGAGCCCGGCCATCGCCTGATAGAGCTCCTTTTTCGCGCGCTCGATCCGCGGAGGTTTCTTGCCGTCGCGGCCGTCCAGCGGGAAGTCCATGCTGCCGGAGAAGTCGATGCAGAACACGATCCGCTTGGACGAGGTGCGGATCCCGTAGAAGTAGACCCCCTCGCCCTTGCCGTCTTTCGAGTCGCTGTCCTTGCCCTTCACCACCATCGGCGGCGTCCAGGCCTCGCGAGCCTTGTCCCACCAGCGCTTCCACGGCTCCGGATCGGGGTCCATGCGCTTGCCCGTGAGGCGGTAGAGCGCCTGCACGATGTCGTCGCGCAACCGTCCGGGCTCCTTCGCCATGCGGGCGATCAGAAGATCGACGGCCTCCTTCTTCTTAACCTCCCCAAGCGCACGAATCACCGCCACACGCACCGGCCAGTTCGGATCGTCCAGGCGCACCTTGAGCAACTCGAACAAGCCGGCGCCGCCGCGCTTGGTGCGCACGCGGATCAACTCGCTGAGAACGAGCGGATCCTCCTCCTTGGCGATCGCGTTCTGAAACGAGGCCACTGCCGCCGCAGAGCCGGACCGCCCAAGAATGCGCGCGGCACGAATGCGCGTGTCCCAGTCCTTGGCACCGAGCATCTTGGTCAACGTCGCAAGCGGCTTCTTGAGTTCGGCGTCGGTGAGCGCCGCGAAGTAGCCTCCCAGCTGATCGATGACCCAGCTCTGAAATTCCGCCTCGCTCTGTTGAATCGCGACGGCTTTCTGGAGGCGCTTTTTCTGCTTGCGGTAACCGTTGAGCAACGACGCGTTGACGGAGACGATCTCCGGCCACTTGCCGAAACGCTTCTTGTAGTTGTTCGAGAAGGTCGACTGTGCCTTCTCGAGCTGTCCCGCGATCTGTTGGTACTCCTCGATCCACTCGTCGACGAGCTTGTCGAACTTCGCGGTTGCCTTGTCCATCTTGGAGAGGCTCTTGATCAGACCTTCGACGGCGGAAGGCGCTGGGTTGTCGCCGACGAGTTTCTTGAAGTCCGCCCGCTTGAGACGCATGCGCCGGTCAAACTTGAATCCGAGGAACCGGTCCACGGGCCCTTTGGTGGTGTTCAGTTTCTTGCGCTGCTTTTCCCGCTTCTCTTTGGCCTTGCGCGCGTCTTCCTCCTCTTCGGGCGTGAGCGTGGGTTCCACCCACTCGTCCGGGTTCACACCCTGCGCGCGTTTCCTCTGCTCCGGCGTGAGTTTCTCCCACTCCTCGTACAGCCGATACGCCTCCAACGCGTAGGTCGGGTTCTGCGGGTCGTACAGATCCCTCAGCTTGAGACCCTTGGCGCTCGCAACGCCGCCCACGATGACAAAGACACAAAACGCGGAAACGATGGCTGCGCGACGCATGGGGGTTGATCTTACAATTTCCGCATGGCCGAGTTCATCCCCGTTTGCGCCGCAAATGCGCTGTCCGCGGGCCAGGGGCGCCTGGTGTCGGTGCACGAGAAGGAGATCGCGCTCTTCAACGTGGATGGCGAGTTCTTCGCGATGGAGGACACGTGCCTGCACGCGGGCGGCCCGCTCCATCAGGGGCAACTCGACGGCCATGTGGTCACCTGCCCCTGGCACGGCTGGACCTTTGATGTCCGCACCGGATGCTCGCCGCTGCACAAGATCGGGCTCACGCGCTTCCAGGTGCGCGTTTCGAACGACAACATCGAGGTCGGCCCACCGCTCTGAGGGAGCCTCAGCTGGACAGCTCCTGCTTGCGCGCCAGCACGAGCCGTTCGCGATCCTGGCGCTCCTCGAACGAATTCGGCGGGATTTCCACCGACAAGACGTCCATCCCCACGGCGAGCACGCCGGAGATTTCCGATTCGTCGATGCCGAACGGCGGCCCGTCGGGCCGCTCCCCCATCGGGAACAAGAGCGCGACCAACAAACCGCCCGGTTTCAACGCGGCACGCAGTGATGCCGCGTATTCGCCGCGACGCGCGGGGTCGATCGCGCAATAGCAGGTGTACTCGACGATCATGTCGAAGTGGTCCGGGTAGCGCGCGCCCAGCTCGAAGATGTCGAGGCGTTCGATGGGCAGGTCGTCGGAATCGATGGCAAAGTCGAAACCGGTTGCGTCGTAACCACGTTCCAAAAAGAGCCGGAGGTCGTGACCTTTGCCACATCCCGGAAAGGCGACCGTGCCGGTCGGCGGCGCGCGCTGCGAGTCGAGAAATGTCACAAAGACGGGGCACGCCTGCCCGTAATCCCAGGGCGCGTCGCCGGTTTCATAGCGGTTCGCCCAGAACTCGGCGCTCGAGACCTCATGCATTCGGTTCCCAGCGTAACGCGTGTAGGGCACTATTCCCCGGCCCAAAAGGGGTCCGAAAAAAGGCCGCGCGACTCAGGATTCCGCCCTCTTTTCGTGAGGCGTGGCTTCTCGTAGACTGTCCGACCTTGCCTAAAGTCGTCATTACCGAGGGTCCCGGCGCGGGGAAGGAATACGAGTTCGACCAGGCGGCCATTTTGGGCCGTTTGGACTCCAACGACATTCCCGTCAAGGACGCCAAAGCATCCCGCGAGCACGCCAAGCTGTACAAGCAGGGGTCGGCGTTCGCGATCGTCGATCTCAACTCCAGCAACGGCACGATGGTGAACGGCGTGTCGATCACCAAGCGCGTGCTGAAAGACGGCGATGAGATCGGCATCGGCCTGGTGCGGATGCGGTATGAACTGACGGACGCGGAGAAGCCGGCCGAGCCGAAGGGCGGCCGGAAGAGCCTCGACGCGGCCTTCTCGTCGGCCAAGGACAAATCGGGCCAGCCCGCGACCGCTGCGTCGGGAGCCGGGGCCGCGGATTTGGTGATGAAAAATCACCAACCCATCCAGATCAACCGAGTCAAAGCCGGGCGCTCCCTGGTCGGATTCGACCTCGAGCAGATCAGCAGCGAAGCTCGCATGCTGATCACGCTGCTCGCGATCGCGTTTTTCGCGCTGTTGGTCTGGGGCAGCATGAAGTTCGTTTCCGGCTAAGCCGGAAAACGAACTTCATGATCTCTTTGGCCCAACGGCTTACGCCGTTGGAGCTTCCGAGTCGAGCCCCCCAGGTTTTCGGTCGGCCCAACGGCTTACGCCGTTGGAGCGAATGCGGGCCGGCGCCGCGGGTTGTCGAAACTCTGACGCGAGTTGCACGCCGTTGGCGCGCGTTCGGGTTCGCGGCGGGCTAGACGGACTGAGCGCTCACGGTTCGGATCGCTTCTCGCAACCGGTCTGCCGCGGCGGTCCATGTGAAACGCCGCGCATGCGCCTTCGCTGCGGACAACCGGTCCGGCGTCCCCACGAGAGCCTCTCGCAACGCCGCGACGAATCCCGCGACGTCGCCGGGGGGCGCGTACCACGCATGTTCGCCGCACACCTCGCGGTGGGCGGGGATGTCCGACACCACCACTGGGCGGCAGAGCGCCATCGCCTCCAGCGGGACCATGCCGAAACCCTCTTCGCGTGACGGGACGACGACCGCACGCGCTCCGGCTATGTGCGCCATAAAATCCGCGTGCTCCAACCATTCCGCACCGCGACCGACCTCCAGCAAACGCACACCCACCGCCGCGGCGGCCGCGCGCGCGACCTCGACGTCCTTGTGCGCCACGCCGGGATCGCTGACCCGCACGTACTCGCCCATCGGTGACGGCGGCAACTCCGCGGGCACCTCGACGCCGTTGGGCACCACCACGGCGTCCGGCGCCAGCGCGGCGCGCACGACCTCGCTCACGGCGACACACACGGCGGCACGCGTTGCGTTGCGCCGCAGCAACCGCGACCGCACCGCCCCCCTGCCGCAATCGTGCAACGTCAGCACCGTCGGCAACGGCCCGACGGGGTAGTGATCGGTCAACAGCACGTCACCGTCGACCGGCAACGAGAGCGTCAGGAAACGCCGGGCCCGGGACCCGGCGGAAACCGCGAGCCTCCGCGACAGACACCCATGCGGCACCAACCCGGCCGGCGTATCGCGCGCGAGCAGAAACTCGATCTCCCAGTCCGGTTCGAGCGCGCGGAGCGCCCCCAGGAGCGCCGACGCACGCAACCCGGCGCCACCCGGCGGATCCCCGTAGGACGTCGCGTTACAAAGCAACCGCATCGAGAAAGATCTTCTGGTACGCCGCCGCCGTTTTTTCCGCGGTGAACTCGGCCGCCCGCCGCGGCCCGGCCTCCGCCGTGGCGCGCCGGTAGTCCTGATCCCGTGTGGTTTCGATCGCGGCGGCGATCTCGTCGGGCTCGCGCGGATTCACGACCAACGCCGCATCTCCGCCGACCTCCGCGGCCCCGGTATCGCGCGCGACCAAAACGGGCGTACCGCGCGACAACCCCTCGAGCACGGGAAACCCAAACCCCTCCGACGCGCTCAGCAAGACCACCGCCCGCGCGCGGCGATAGAACTCATCGAGCAGCGACGGCTCCACGACGCCCATGAATTCGATCTGCTCCATCAACCCGACCTCCTGCGCCTGCCGCTCGATCTGCCGGCGCCCCCGCTCGGTCTGCGGTCCGACGAGACGGATGGTTCCCTCGAACCCGCGCGCCCCGCGCAGCAGCGCACGCAGTCCCTTCTTCTCATCGAGCCGGCCCACGAACAGGAGCGACCCGTCATGCAGAACGCGCTTGCCCAGAGTCACCGGCGGCGTCGCGTGCGGCGCGACACGAATCCGCGAATCCGCCGCCGGATGCGCGACAAGGATCTGCCGGCGCGTGCACTCCGTCGGCGCGACGATCGCGCGCGAGTACGCAAGCGCGCGCTCCAGCCAATACCACTGCTTCTGACCGCGCCACACGCCCTCGAGCCGCTCATCCACCGTGAACGGAAGCTCGTGCACCGTCGCCGTCATCGGCACCTTTTCCTGCAGCGGGATCGCGGTCACCGGCGAATGGAACAGATCGAACTCGGACAGCGCCCGCCGAAGCGACCCGCTGGAGCGCCAAAAAAACGGCCGGCGCGGACCGCCCGTGAGATGGAGCGTCACACCCGCGGGAACCTCGACCGCGCGCGGTGCCACGGCCCGCACGTCGATGTCTTTTGCGTGATCCCGCAGCGCGGAAAGCAGCAAGCGCACACCGGTCGCGACACCGCCGATCGCGCCCGGTGAAAGCTCGGTCGCGTCGATTCCGACGCGGATCGTCATGCGGCAAGCGCCTCGTACGCAGCCAGCGTGGCCGTCGCGCAAGTCGCCCAGTCAAACGTCCGGGCCCGCGCGGGCCCGAGTTGTCGAAGACGCCGGCGCAACGCCTCGTCGAGCAGCAACGAGGACAACCCGTCCGCAATGGCGTCGACGTCATACGGATCGACCAACACCGCCGAGTTCCCGGCGACCTCGCGCATCGGGTCGATATCCGAGGTGACCACCGGCACTCCCGCCGCCATCGCTTCGAGCACCGGCAACCCAAACCCCTCGAACAACGACACGTAGCAGACACCGGCCGCACCCGCGATCGTCGTCGCGAGCCGGTCGTCCGGCACGTGCCCCAAGAACCGAATGCGGTCCCGCACCTTCGAGCGAGCGTGCGCCGCGCGCACCTCCTCAAACCGCCAACCCCACGGGCCCGCGATGTGCAATTCCACGTCCGGCACCTTGGCCGCGACGGACTCGAACGCGCGCATCAAACGCACATGGTTCTTGCGTGGCTCGACCGTGCCGAGCGCCAGAAGGTAAGGCCGCGCGCCCGCATCCGGTTCCGATCGCGCTGCGGCAAAAAACCGTTGCTCCACGCCGAGCGGCGTCACGAACACGCGGTCCTCGGCGAGGCCGAGTCGCTCCACGCAGTCCCGCGCCGTCCTGGCGCTCGGAACCAGGAACCCGGCGCAACGACGCCGCGCTCGCGCAACGATCCGAGACAGCGAATACGCGTCCCGCGCCGTGTGCCACCCGTTGCGCAAAAACGCGAGATCGTGCAGCGTCATCACCTGTGGCGTCCGCGGCGAGACCTCGGGCAGGACGTAGTCGGTGTGGTGAAACAGGTCGCACCCGCCCACCGCGCGATCCGCCGACAGCGCGCCCGTCGTCCCCAGCAGATCCATCAGGCGGCTCGGCACCGGCCAAGCGGTGAGGCGCGTCCCGGCCGGCGCGCGC
>JAZFYD010000221.1:0-7708 GCA_036443405.1 Planctomycetota bacterium | reverse complement strand
TTGCCGGTGCCACTCTCGCCGGTGATGAGAACCGGGATCGTCTCCCCGATGATGCGGTCGAGCAGCGCGAGCACATTGCGCATCGCCGTGCTCTGCCCCACGATCGAGGTGTAGTCGTAGCGCAACCCGAGTTCCTGCCGGCTGAGGGTCAGGTCCGCGCGCACGCCGGCGAGTTCGTGCGACTGTTGGCGAAGCATCGTCTTCAACCGCGCGTTGAGCCGGCCGACGCGCTCCCGCGACCGTTGAAGTTGCTCTTCGCGCTTGCGCAGGATCTCCAGGCTGCGGGCCGCCGAAACCGCGATGCTCGCGAAATCCCCGAACGCGGTGACCAACGGAACGTCGCGCGGATGAAACTGCGAAGTGATCGAACGGTTCTCGAGATAGATCGCACCGAGCGGACCGTCCGGCACCTTCAGCGGAACACACAATACGGAGTGCAGCTTCAAGAACGCGACCGAGCGGCCACCGGCGAAACGCGCGTCGCCGCCGGCGTCCTCGGTCATCACGGGCCGGCCGGACTCGACCGCCGCACGCGCGATGCTCTGGCTGATGTTCTCCGCGGCTTCTTCCAGATCCAAACCCGCGGCGTCGCGGGCGACGCGGAAGTCCAACCCGTTGAGCGTGATCAGGAACAGGTACCCGCGCTCCGCGCCCGTGAGCTGGATCGCGCTGTCGAGTATCGTCCGAAGCAACACATCCTCGTCCCGCTCCGACGCGACGGACTTGGCCAGCCTCAGAAGCTGGCGGAGCCGATGGTTCTCCCGGGCGACCTCGTCACCCTCTCCCGGCTCGGGCAGATCGGTACCGCGCGGTGCGGGCTCGCGAGCGGCGGGCGCGGGCGCGATGTCGCTGTCCCACTCGATGTCCAGCGGGGTAACGCCGATCAGGACCGTATCCCCCGCCCGGAGTTGATGCCGGTGGGTCGGAGCCCCGTTCACATAGGTCCCGTTGGACGATTTCAGGTCCTCCAGAACCAACCCGCTCGGTTCGCGCACGATCCTGCAGTGCTGACGCGACAGCTTGGCGTCATCGAGGGTCAGGTCATTGTCGTCATCGCGGCCCAGGGTCACGGGCAGCGACTTGAAGCGATGGACGACTCCCCCACAGACGATTCGAAGCATGATCTAGGTGGTCTCCGAGGTGCGATCGTCAGCTTCATGCATCTGGTCTTTTGACGTGCGTGGCCGGTGGTTTGGTTCCCGAAACCCCCTAGTCCTTTTCCTGGACCATTTCGCGGGCGCGTTTTAGGCGTCCCCTGACGGCCGGGTCCGTCGGGTTCGGGTCGTTCGCCTCCACCGATTCGATGTATCGCGTGTACCAGGCGCGCGACGTTTCTGTTGCATCGAGGACGGAGTGGAGCATCCCGAGTTCGAAGAACGCGTTTGGGAACGAATCGGCTCGCGGACCGGCCGCCACCTGCTCGAGCTGATCGATCGCCGGCTGGATCTCGCCGGCGCGCGAGCGTGCCATGCCCAGATTGAAGCGGAACTCCGACTGGGTAGGAAACAGGGCAACGGGCCAACGGAAGTGCTTGGCGGCGTCGACCCACCGACGCTCCTGGTACGCCTTGCTCCCGAGTTCGAACTCCGTTTGCGCGCGTTTCGAGTCCAACTCCAACTGTTTGGGGTCGAGTTCGCGTACGCGGTCCACGATCTTGGCGTTGTCGGGGTCCTCCGGATCGGCCTCGATCGCGTTTCTCCACCGCTCGATCACCGACTGCTTCAGCGCGGTCCTGCGCTTGCCCGGCTTCTCTTTGATCCACGCGAAATACACCAGCCATCCCGACGTGCGGTGATACTCGGACCAGGCGCGCCGGACGTCCGGGTCCCCCGCGTGTTTCCTCTCGAGTTTGTCCAGCGACTCCTCGGCGATCTTCAGCGTCGCGCCGACCTCCATACCGGTCTTTTGACGAAATCCCTGGCTGAGCACGAGGCGCACAAGCTCGAGCAAGGCCTCCTTGAGATCCGGCGTCTGCTCCAACGATTTCATGATGAGGTCGTACGACGCCTTCACATCCCCGGCCGCCGACGACTCGCGCGCGACCGCCAGAGTCAACGCGGAGTACTCGCGGCGCGGCACCGTGTGGCGCGGGTTGACGGCGATCGCACGGCGAAACCACTTGATCGCACGAGTGAAGTCCAGGCTCCGTTGTTTGCGACTCCGGTCCGCGCCCTGGAAACGCACCGCGTAGATGACGCCGGCCTCGACCATCGCATCGAAGTAGTTCGGGTCATACTCGAGTGCTTTCTCGAGAAGCAGGATGCCGGCAGCGAGTTTTTCGTAGCCGCCCGAACGCGTGAACCCGAGGCGGTGCAGTTCCGCCTCCTTCACGTACACCTCCTTGATCGCGACCTTCTTCTCGGAGACGTGCGCAAAGTCCACCTTGGCGTTGAGCGCCATCGTGTTGCCGGGCCGATCGAGCGCCATGTACACCGCGCCGCGCTCGACGCGCGCGATGTGGAACTCGGGGTTCTCCTCCAGCAACTGCGTCAGGATGTCCTTCGACCGGTGAAGAAGCGCTTCGCCCTCCGCACGCCGTTTGACGCTGCGAATCTGGTGGGCGGTGCGCAACCACGCGCTGCCCATGCGCCCGAGGACCTGTGCTTTGCGGTAGCGGGTCCACGGGTTCTTGGGATCGAGGCCGATCGCCTCCTCCAGGTCCTTCTGCGCGCCGACGAGATCGAAGGACGCGTGCGCGCGCAGCAGACCGCGCAGCTGCAACGTAAGCGCACGCTGCTCCAGCGCGACGTCGCCGGCCAGGATCGCCTTGGCTTCCGCTTCGCCAAGAGCGACATCTCCGACGACCGCGGCGATCGCAAGACGGATCAGCGCGTCGTCCTTCTGGCCGGCAAGGGCCGCGATCTCGCCGCGCAGCGGGGCGGCGCCCGCCTCGAGCAGGCGGGGCTTCACGGCGAGGGCCTCACGCATGGTGCGGGCCGCGATCTCGATCGCCCCAGCCGTCCAGAACGCGTGGGCCTTCAGCGTCAACGCGCGGGCGATCGCATCCTGATAGGCCGCGCGTCCGCGAAGCACGCTCCCCGCGCGGCGAAAACACTTCACCGCGTCGTCATAGCGGCCGCCTTCCAGGAACACGGTCCCGAGGTCGTAGAGCAGAGTCGAATCCTCGATCCCCCCCGCCACGGCGTCCGAGGCCTTCGCGATCGCCTTTTCCGTGTCCCGCCGGCGAAACAGATAACGGGCCTCGTGCGCATCCACCGTCGCCGAGAGGATCTTGCGATCCCGGCTCTTTTCCGGCAATCGGAACAACTCGTCGCGCGCTTTCGCGTAGTCCTGAAATTTGCCCCAGAGCCAAAAGTCCATTCGCGCTCTTACGACACGCGGATTGGCCGGCGCGCGCCGCGCCGCCTGATCGAGTGCGCGCTGACAGAGGTTGCGATGTCCCAACTGGCGTTGCACGTTGGCGGTTTGCAGCAACGGTTCCGGGTCCTTGCGATCCAACCCCGCGGCTTTCTCGAACGCACGCAGGCCTTCGTCGATCTTTCCGACGCGCAGCGCCATCTCGCCGAGGTCCATCTGCACGTTCGGCTTCGACGCGAGCGCCACGCTCGCCCGGAAATCGTCGAGCGCACTCAGGAACGACTCGACCGCGCGATGCGCGAGACCGCGGTGGTGCAGTGTTCGCGCGCGAAAGCGGCGAGCGTCCGGCGAATTGCGGTCGCCGACGCGGAAAAGCGCATCGGTAGCCGCGAGACGCGCCGCCGCGAAGTCCCCGAGATTCAGATACGCCAACGCGAGACCCGCTTTGGCCTGGGCGCGGTGTTCCTCGAAGTGCGCCCGATCGAAACCGGATTCGAGATCGACCACCGCTTCCTTCAGGAGATCGTCGTCATGGGGTGTCACCGTCAGGGCGCGCTGCGATCGGCTCAGCCCGCGGTTGACCCATGCGAGCGCGGACGTGTCGGTCGTTTCGATCGTGCGCGTCCAGAGCACCTCATCGCTCGCGAACCGCCCGGACCCGTGCCACGAAAGCCCGACCAACACCAGCGTCGCGAAACCCGTCGCGGTCGCGCAGCGCGGGTACTCGCGGCACCCCCACGCGACCAGCCACGCGAGGCCGAACAGCGGCAGATACAGATAGCGATCCGCCGTCTGCACGGTGGTCGCGGGAAAGATGTTGTTGAACGGCGCGAGGCAGAGGAAAAACGCGATGATTCCGAACACTGCGACCGGCGCTTTCTTGCGATAGCGCCATCCGGCGAACACGGCCGCCAGCAGCGGAATCAGGAACCACACCGCTTTGCCGGCGGACGTGACGTGCGGGTAGTCGATCGAAAGTCCGAGCGGGAACAGCGACCGGAGGACGGACGAACCCCATGCGTACACGCCTGCGACGACGCGAACGCCGAGCGGGTCGGCTCCGCGAATAACGCCTTGCGCGCTTCCGACCGCGAGGTGGACGATGACCGGCAGCAACGCAGCAATGCACATCGGGCCGACGGCACGAAGCGCCTCTTTGCGTTTCCCCTGATATCGCGGAAGCATCGCGGCGGCCGTCAGCAGGAGCGCGGGCAGCACCACGGCGGACGCCTTGGTGAAACAAGCGATCAGGAAACACGCGATGGAAAGAGCGCGCGCGCCGCGGCGGTGTTCCTCCGCTTCCACGTGGCAGAGCCAAGAAAGAAAGAAGAAGAACCCCGACAACACCTCTTTGCGACCCGCGATCCAGGCCACCGATTCGACGTGGATCGGATGCACACAGAACACGAGCGCGCCCAACAGCGCCGCACCGTTCGAGCGCAGCAGCCGCCCCAGCAGGCTGTAGAGCACATACCCGGCGGCGGCGTGCCAGAGCGCGTTGGACAGGTGCATTCCAAACGCAGCGTCGGAGAACACCATGCCGTCGAACCACAAGCTCAGCCCGTAAAACGGCAAGTACGCGTAGTAGAAGAGCCCGGTGAAGAAGCTCGTCGGTTCCCGCTCGAGCGCGCCGTCGGGGCCGTTCAACAGGTAGATGTCGTCAAAGCCCAACACACCGCCGTCCAACGCCGGCACGGTCATGACGAGGCACGCGACAAGGAGAAAAAACAGCGCTTTGATGCGCTGGGAACGGGGCCCGGGGTAGGACATCGGTGGGTTTATCGATCGAGGAAGGCGCGGTGCCAGAGCTCCAAGACAAGCCCGGCATAGAGCCCCCTATCGTAAGGGTGCTTCCTATCGGTGTTGTTGAGGGCCGCCTCGACGGCAACGGTGTCGAGGATCCCTCTCTCTTTGGTTCGGCGATCCAGGAGGATCTCTCGCGCACCCGCGTTCCACGGCCCGCGAATCCAGTCGCCTAGCGGCAGCGGGAACCCCATCTTGTCGCGGCGCGAACGTACCGACTGCGGGAGCATGGACGCGGCGGCCGACTTCAGAAGCGCCTTGAGCTCCCCGCCGGGCCCGACCCGTGCCTCCTCCGGAAGCCGCATCGCGGAGCGCAACAGCCGGCGGTCCAGAAGCGGCACGCGGCTCTCGACCCCGAACGCCATCCCGACGCGGTCCTCGATGTGGAGCAGCGCCGGTAACGTCAAACGCATCTCCGCCTCGGCCGCTGCCGCGTGTGTCTCGAGGCCGCCTGCGCCGAACGCCTCGGTAAATGCCTCGGTCGGCGCGGGATGCGCCGCCACGAATTCTGGCTGGAACAACGCGGGTGTCCGCCGGTCCAAGAGCGCCAGCGCACGATCGGCCGGTGAAAGGCCAGCTACGCGTTCGAACAGCGGAAGATAGTTCGCGAGGTGCGCGGGCGGGATCCCGTCTTTTGAGAGCAACGCCGCCAGGCGCGCGTACCCTCCGAACAGCTCGTCGCCACCGCAACCCGAAAAGAGGATCCGCACGTCCTGGGACGCCCGTTTCGCGACCAGCCACTGCGCCACCGAACCGGGACCCGCGCCGGGTTCTTCCAGGGCGCTCACGACATCCGGTAGCGCGCGCCAGCAGTCCTCGGCGGTGATCGGAACTTCCACGAGGTCGAGACCGAGCTCATTGGCCGCGGCCCGCGCATGCGGCGACTCGTCGCAACCCGGCGCGTCGACGCGGCCGTGAAACGCGATCGTGTTCTTGGGCAGGCCGGCGGCGACAATCGATGAGTCGACCCCGCCGGACAGCGCTACGCCGCAGTGTTCGTCGGGGTCCGTGTGCCGCGCATCGCGGACCGCGCGCTGAAGGACCTTTCCCAACCGTTCGGGCGTCAGCGCGGGGTTCGGCGTTGAAAACGCCATCGAAGGATCGCGCGTGCGAACGGTGCGCAAAAACCCGTCTACCTGCGTGAACACCATCACGCCACCCGGCGGCACACGCTTGACGCCTTCAAAAAACGTCTCGTAGCCATACGCGACGTGAAAGAGCATCCAACGCGAAATCGCATCGGCACACGCGGCGGGCGACGACCCGAGCAGCGGCCGCATCTCGGACGCGAACGAAAGCTCGTTGCCCTCGTGTTTGTAATAGAGCGGTTTCACACCCGCGGGGTCGCGCGCCAACCACGCACTCGCGCCGTCGTACCAAGCGACGGCAAACATCCCGTTCAACCGGTCGACGGCCTTGATGCCGTAGATGTCGAGCAACGCGCCCACGACCTCGGTGTCGCTGTCGCCCGAAACCGTGACGCCGTGCCACGCGAGGTCCTTGACCAGTTCGCTCGTGTTGTAGATCTCGCCGTTGAACACGAGATGACCGCGGCGTGTTTGCAGCGGTTGCGCGCCGGCGTCCCCGCCGCGAATCGCGAGGCGCGTGCAACCGAGCCAGGCCTCACCGGTCGCGAGATCGGTTTGTGCGTCGGGCCCGCGATGCGCCAACGCGTCGAGCATCGCGCGACCACGCGCGGCGCGGTGCAGCGGATCCCCGCCGACGATTCCGGCTATCCCGCACATGGACTCAGCTCGCCGTGAATCCGGATCTAAAAACAGCGTGCGCGCTCACGCGCCGATCTCCGCCTCGGCGTACCAGCCGAACGACCACGGATCGAGGCGGATCTCGAAACGACGCGACACCGGCGCGAGCAGCGCACGCAGCGCTGCGCGATCGAAACAGTGCAAATGCCCCGGCGCGAGTTCGGCGTGCAACTTCCCGAGCCGGAAACCGAACCGGCGGGCCCAACGTTTCGCGCGAACCACCGCACCGTCCCACGGCACATAGAGCACGATGCGACCGCCCGGGCCGGCCACCCGCGCCGCCTCCGCAACCGTCGCGTGCGGATCCGGAACGTGCTCGAGGATCGCGCTCATCACGACGAGATCGCACGCACCCGATTGCAGCGGCAACCGCGACGCGTCCGCGCCGACCGCACGGCGGTTCGAACTCGCAAGGCGGGACAGGTCGACATCGACCAGAAACACGACCCGTCCGTGCCGGCTCCACTGCGCGGAAAGCGAACCGTCCTCCGCGCCGAGATCGACGGCGCGCTGAAACGGCCGCCGCCCCACAAGCGTGTCGATGCGCGCGCGACGGCGCGCCTCGATGCGGCGCACCAACCGGCTCGGATGCGCACGCAGGTTCTCCATTCCGTAGTGCCGGTTGAGCGAGCGATTCCATGCCGCGATCGCACCGGGGCGACCGAGGTCGAATCGCTCCCCCGTCGCGGGGATCGTCACCGTTTTGGCCGATTGGTTCACGTCGCCCGTTAGACGCGCTGGGGGTCATGAAGCGGTCACGGCACACCTCCGCGGCTCGTGGAGCTTGCGCGTCTACGGTTGGTCGTTTTGCCACAGAATCA
>JAZFYD010000220.1:0-10529 GCA_036443405.1 Planctomycetota bacterium | reverse complement strand
GTTGAGCAGACGATCGACAAGGGTGCGCCGCTGTTGGATTTGAACGCGGCGGGTTAAGACGCCCGGGCCGCCACGGGGTCGCGGGAACTCGGTCGTGCGTCGGGAGGGGAATCGGGGAGAATGGAACTGCCATCCGTTTACGCAGCTTTGTTTTCCTCGTCGCGCTTCTTGGCGCGGGTTGGCTCCTGTTTGCGCTTTCGCGGTCCCGGTCCGGCGAGATCTGGACAAGGGCGACGGAAAACCCGCGCACCGAACGCGAAGTGCACGGCGTCGTTTCGTACCGCGGCGAAGGCGTCGCAGGTGCCGAGGTGCGTTTGCTCGAGCGCCCGAAATGGCCGGTTTCGGGATCCTGGTCATCGCAGCCGGTGAGGACCGGGGCCGACGGCAGCTTCGCAATGACCTGGACGCCGCGCCTGGTCGAGGACCCGTCGCGGTTGTTTCTGGAGATTCGCAAGGAGGGGGCCCCGACCCGCGTGGTGCCGGCCGCGCTCAACCGTCCGAACCGCGTCGAGTGGCGCGACGACGAAGCGTCTTTCTCAGGGCGCGTGCTCGCGGCGGAGGGCGGGCCGCTGGCGGGGGCCGAAGTCCACGTGCAGGCGCGGTCCGAGGAGGCGCCGCGCACCGCGGTCACGGACGAGCGTGGCCGGTTCAGTTTCGCGGGATTCGCCGCCCACGATCCGCTCGAGATTCTCGTGCGGAAGCCGGGCCGGAGAGCAACCAATGAGTGGCGTCTACGAAGCGGCGACTCCGGTGTGATCCGGTGTTTTGTCGGAGTTCCCCTCCGGTTCCGTTTCGAAGATCCCGACGGGAGTCCGGTTGCGGGCGTGCGGGTTTCGCTCGAGGTGCCAACGCGGCTTCAAGAGCATGCGCCTTTCGCGGTGAGCGGGGATGACGGCACCGCTCGGTTGGACGACGCGAGCGACGGCGAACTCACCGGCGTTCGTGTCGAAGCGCACGGTCACGTGCCGATGGTCGTTTGGGCGAAGCCGCATTCGCCCAACAAAGTCACGGTGTGGCCGGCCCACGAGGTGCGTGTCCACGCCTATGACCCGCGACTCAAGGTCGGCGTGCCGCTTTCGGCGCTGGATTCCCAGGAGGTCATTCTGGAGGACGGCGCGTCGTGGTGGGGTGATCGCGCGGCGTTGGTGAACCCGGAATATGTTCTCCGACCCGCTTCGACGGGCAGCGCGTACGACCTCGTGTTGCCGCGTTGGCCGGTCACGCTCACGCTGCGCGCGGCCGGTCGCGGCGACCGCGAAGTTCACATCGGTGCGCAACAGGGGGCCGTCGCAGTGTCCCTCGCCTCATCCGCGCCGAGGGCGTTCGGTTGGCTCGTGATCGAACCGCGTCGCTTGGATGGGCCGTTGCCGTCCTCGCTGGCCGTTGCGGTCGTGAACGAACCCGCGAGCTTCCTGCAACGGGTCCAGGTCGGCCACGGCCCGACGCGAGTGCGCGTACCGACGGGTGGCGTGCTGCAAGTCGCATCGACCGCGGCGGCCGAAGGGGTGTGGGCGCCCAAGCAGACGCTCGAGGGACCGGGTGCCGGCGAGCAGGTTTTGCTCGCACTGGGTTTGCGCCCGGCCATCGAGGTCAGGATGCGCGTCCTGGAACGCACCGGTGGCGAGCCCGTGGCGTTCGGCGAGGTGCACGCCATCGATCTGGAACACGAATCGATCGACGACGGAATCTACGTCGCGATGCAAGACGGACGGGCGGTGTTCTGGGTCAGGCCGGGTCGGCCGATGCGCGTGAAAATCTCCGCGGCCGGGCACTTCGAACACGAATTGGAGTTGGAACCGCTGCTCGAATCCGCGGACATCGAAGTCCGCCTCCGGGACGCCGCCAGCTTCATGGTGCCGGTTCGGGACGCGGACGGCGTGCCGGTGCCCTTTGCGTACATGCGGTTCTGGCCGCCGCAGCGTGACGGACTGCCTGTCCTCTGGCACGAGCCTGAGGTGATCGAGGCCGATGCGGCTGGGATCGCGACGCTCACCGGCCTGACCGGTGGCGAGGGGGCCATGGAAATCATCGCGCGCGGTTTTCACTCGCGGCGCTACGCTGTGGTGGCGGTGCCCGAACGCGGAACGCGCGAGTTCCCGCCGGTGGTATTGGCGCATGCGGCCGTGATTCGTGGGCGCGTGGTGGATGCGAACGATGAGCCTGTCGAGGCGTGGGTGAGGGTGATCGGGCCGCGTGTGTGGCGCATCGAAACCAAAGACGGCGATCGCGAACACTACAAACCCGAGAGCCTCTGGCCCCAGGAGGTCGCCACCGACGCGCACGGGCATTTCGCGGTACGGCATGAAGCCGCGGGCGCGCCTGTGCTGCATGTGACCCCCGAGGGTCGCCCTGACCTCGCGCCAGTCGTCGTGCCCATTCCCGAAGGCGGGGCCCCGATCGTGCTGCAACCGGCTGCGCGCATCGATCTGCACGATACGGAGGCGATCGTTGGGATCTTCTCGGTCCTCCCGTCGGGGCGACTGGTGCTCCTGCAGCGCGAACCGGCGATGCGGCTGCGACCGTTGTCGACGCCGATTCCTGCGAACACCGAACACAAGATCCACATCCGCCGCCGCGACGGAAAGAGCGTGACCCTGAGCGTGCGGCTCGCGCCGGAGCATGTCGGACGCTTGGAAGATCTGAACTGGAAATAGCCGACGCACGGCGCGCGCCGGATGCGTTAGGCTGTGCCGCCATGTCGCGGGAACGGGAGCTCGACGAATTCGGGTCGATTTTTCAGCGCGCGGTCGTGCCCACGATCGAGGTGGAGAAGATCGAACTCGGCGAGATCGTCGTGCTGCACGATTTTTCCGACCGCGGTCCGGCGTGTGTCGCCGCCGCGGACGAGTTGCGCCACCGATTCGGGTCGCGGGTGTCGCATCGCTTTCTGCTGCGCGATCAGGACGCGGCGTTTGAAGCCGACGCGCGCGAGAAACTCGCATCGGCGGGCGCGTCGGACGGCGAGATCGTGCATGGCGATCCCGCCGCCCACGTCGCGCAACTCGCGGAGACGGACCGGCCGGCGCTGATCATCGCGTCGGCCCCGCTTCAGGCGCACGAGTCGAGCGCGGCGGCGGTTGTCGCGGGGCGTTTCATCGACGCATTGCTGGTCGCGACGCCGATTCCGACGCTGCTGATGCGTTCGGCGTGGCGCGGGTCGGTCTTCGAGCGCATCCTCGCGAAGATCCCCGGCGGCAGGCCCGACCTGATCGAGCAGTTCTCGTTCGCGTTTGCGCTGTGCAGGCCCGGTGGCCAACTTCGCTTGCTGCACATCGTGGACGAGGAGCGCCTCAAGCGTCTGGCGGAGGTTTTGGAAATCACACCCGAAATCGACACCGCCGAGGGTACGAAGGGTGTGGCGGCGGCGGCCGAGCGGCGGATGGAGCAACTGCTTCGCGGCGCGGTGCGGACCGGACGGGGCGCGGGGTTTCACGCAGACAGCGACATCCGCGTGGGCGACCCGTTCGAGATCCTCCCGAACGAGGTGCTCGATTCGACGCTCCTGATTCTCGGCTCGCAGGGTTCGCACGCCGAGTTTCTGGAGTCGCGTGCGTACGAGTTGATGAACCGGATCCCGAACCTGCCGGTGCTGGCGCTGTGAGGTCGCACGCGTGATCACCATCTTTTTCGCGCTGCTTCTGGTCGCCACGCTCTTGTGCCTGGCGTTCGAAGTTCTTCCGAAGGCCGTCTTGTCCCTCACCGTCGCGGGCATTTCGTTGTTCGCGGCCGCGGCGTGGGGCGTGTTCGGGGGGCAGGCGCACGGAGGCGGGCATCACATCCCGGCGCCTGTCCAACTCATCGAGTGGCCGACGCTCGGCGTGATCATCGGCAGCTCGATCTTCGTCGAGATCGCATCGCGATCCGGCATCTTCACGTGGTCGGCGATTCGTCTGCTCAAGGTGTCCGGCGGCGATCCGTGGCGGCTGTTGCTGCTGCTCGGTTGTTTGACGCTCGTGTTCAGCGCGTTCCTGAACAACGTGACCGCGATGATCATCATCGGGTCGCTGACCGTCGTGGCGTGCAAGCGGCTCGAATTGGAGGCGCGGCCCTACCTGCTCGTCGAGGCGTTCCTGACCAACGTCGGCGGCTTGCTGACGCTGATCTCCTCGCTTCCGAACATCATCCTCGGGCAAAAGGCGGGCATTACGTTCGTCGAGTTCTTCCTCGTCGCCGCGCCGTACTGCGTGATCGCGTCGGCGGTCACGCTGTGGATGGCGCGCAAGCGGTTCGGCATCGTCCCGTTGACCGACAAGGCTGCGCGCGAGGAGGCGCGCCAGCGCGTGATGGAGTTCGACGAGTGGGAGACCGTGGAGGACCGCGGGTTTTTCAAGGCGTCGTGGTTTGTCACTGCCGGCGTCGTGATCCTGTTTGCGCTGCAGAGTTATCTACCCGTATTCAAGAGCGAGGATCTCGGACTGCAGTTCGTTGCGTTCCTGGGCGCAACGGTGATGCTCCTGCTTCGGCCGAAGGCGGTAGGCGACGCGCTTCGGAAGGTCGAGTGGTCGCTCGTGTTTTTCTTCGTGGGGCTGTTCATCCTGATCGGGGTCTGCGGCGACGAGAAGGTCGGTGTGCTTCGCGAGATGGGCCGCGGTGTGACGTGGCTGATCGATCACACCGGGATGTTTTCGTCCGCCATTCTGGTCTGGGTCACCGGCATCCTGAGCGGGCTGACCGACAACGTGCCGCTCGCGGCGATGCTGTCGAAGATGTTCGATCCGGCGACGACGTCACCGGACATCTGGTGGGCCGCGATCATCGGCGGCAACCTCGGCGGTAACATCACCCCGATCGGTTCCGCCGCCGTCGTCGTTGGCGTCACCCTCATGAAACGCGAGGGCATCAAGATCAGCTTCGTCGGGTTCATAAAAGTCGCGGCGCCGTTCGCCGTGGCGCAACTCGTCATCGGCTCGCTCTACGTGATGCTGCTGCGCGCGATCCTGTAATCGTAAATCTGCGGCACCGGTGCCGCACCCAGCCGCCCTAACCCGTTACTCCGCAACCCCTTCCAACGACCAACCACGGTTCCTGGACCTGCCTGTATATGCAGGGAGATTGGCTGCGGTTCGGATTTGCGCCCAGCTGGGGCTACGAGCGCACCGCGGCTTCGATGATCTCGCCGAGCGCTTCGATCTTCACGCGGCGTTGTTTCATCGTGTCGCGATCGCGCAGTGTGACGGTGTCGTCCTCGAGCGTCTGGCCGTCGACCGTGGCGCAGAACGGCGTTCCGATCTCGTCCTGGCGGCGGTAGCGGCGGCCAATCGCGCCCTGCTGGTCATACACCACGGGGAACCGGTCGAGGTACCGCTGGATGATCCCGCGCGCCTTTTCGGGCATGCCCTCTTTCTTGACCAGCGGGAACACCGCAAGCGTCGTCGGCGCGATGCGTGGGTGGAACTTCAGGAGGTTGCGCTCGCTGCCGTCGTCGAGTTTTTCTTCGGTGTAGGCGTCGAGCAACGCGATGAGCACGATGCGCGTCAAACCCGCCGCCGGCTCCACGACATGCGGGACGATCCACTTGTTCGTTTGCGGATCCATCCACGCGAGTTTCTTACCGGTGGCCTCGGCGTGTTTCGCGAGGTCGTAGTCGGTTCGGTACGCGATGCCCTCGAGCTCGTCCCAACCCCACGGGTACTCGTACTCGATGTCCGTGCACAGTTTGGCGTAGTGGGCGCGTTCGTTCTCGTCCTGCTCGCGCGCGCGGATCTTGGCGTCGCCGATCCCGATTGATTTGTACCAAGCCATGCGTTCGTCCACCCAGTAGCGGAACTTCTCCGGCGCCTCCTCGGGACGACAGAAGTACTCCATCTCCATCTGTTCGAACTCGCGCGTGCGGAAGATGAAGTTGCCCGTCACGATCTCGTTCCGGAACGACTTGCCGATCTGGCCGATTCCGAACGGGAGTTTGACGCGCATCGTGTTCACGACGTTCAAGAAGTTCGTGAAGATGCCCTGGGCTGTTTCCGGGCGCAGATATGCGGTCGCCGCCGAGCCTTCGACGGGCCCGACCTGCGTCTTGAACATCATGTTGAACTGGCGCGCCTCGGTGAGATCGCACTGGTCGTGCTCCCCGACGTGCTTGCTCGGTTTGTTCGGGCAGGCGGTCTGGTCGAGTTTGTCCTCGCGGAAACGGCCCTTGCAGACCTTGCAGTCCACGAGCGGGTCGTTGAAACCCTCGACGTGCCCCGAAACCTCCCACACCCGCGGTGCCTGCAGGATGGCGGAGTCGAGGCCGACCACATCCTCCCGGGCCATCACAGTGTCGCGCCACCAGGCGTCGGCGATGCGCCGCTTCAGCTCGACGCCGAGCGGGCCGTAGTCCCACGTGGACTCGAATCCGCCGTAGATTTCGCTCGCCTGAAAGACGAATCCGCGGCGCTTGCAGAGGGAGACGATCGCATCGAGGTTGGGGCTGCTCATGGAACCGGAGAGAGTACCCGCCTCCGTGTGCCCGGCTTAGCTATTCGCGGCGCTCGGCCAGACCCTGGGGACGCGGGCGAGCAAAGAAAAAGGGAGGGCCGCCTGCGGGACAGGCGGCCCTTGGGGCATTGGGGTGTTTTTCGTCCCGAAGTCCAGCGGGTCGGGGCTAGAAGTGACCCGCGTTAGGAGCGACGTGACAGTCAATGAGCATTCCAGATGAATGAATACTCTGCGTGGCTAGGTATGCAAACGAACCGCTGATTTTCCCGTGTTTTCGTGCGTCTCTGCCTGAGACGATTTGACGTTATTGGGGTTGCTGCTTTGGGTTACGATCGCGCTGCGGTTTTCAAAATTCCGGGGGGCGGGCGGCACGACGCCTGTAGCGAAATGAGCCAGTCCGAACATCGCGGTGGAAGGCGAAGCACGGCAGCGGTGTTGGTCGCGCTCTGCTTCGCGCTCGGGCTGGTCGGCGCGTTGGTGATCCCGACGCTCTCCGAGGACTCCGACTGGCGGCACGAAGCGGCGGTCGCGGGCGCATCCTCGGCAAAGACGCAGGAGGAATCCAAAGAGGACGAACCGCAGGCCGCGGCGGCGCCCGAGCCGATCGAGGAGGTCATCCCCTACGGGGACGAATCGCTGCCGCGGGACGAGTCCATCCGCGGCAAGGTGATGGACACCGACTTGAAACCTGTGCCGGACGTCGTCGTCATCGCGTTTCACAGAGATGCCGATGTCCGTCCGTACCAGATTGTTCTCGACTCGAAGGTCCGGACGCGGGAGGACGGAACCTTCGTTCTGGGTCCGTTGCAGCGCAAGAGCCACTCGGTGTTCGCGTTCCACGAGAAAAAGGGCCTCGCCCTGGTCTTGCGACAGCTCCCGGGCAGCACCGTCGACATGATCCTGACGCCCGGCGCGGCCGTTGAGGGGAAGGTGGCGGATCTTGCGACCGGGAAACCCGTCGTTGGCGCCCGCGTGGTCGTGCAGAAGATGTTGGGCCTGGAAGCGGCGACCGACGACGAAGGTCGTTATCGGCTGCCGATGGTGCCCCCGTCGTCCGGATGGTGGGGCACCGCGATCATGGTGCTCAGCGACAAGTACGAGCGTCAGCAGCGCACCAACCTCGTCCTGCGTTCGGGCGACTCGATCAAGATCGACTTCGCGCTCGTCGCCGGTGGCACGCTCAAGGGCCGGGTGGTCGATGCCCAAACATTGCAACCGATTACGGACGCATCCGTGGCCGAGGGCTGGGAGCCGTATCACAAGACGACGCGCACAGGCGCGGACGGCACGTTCGTGTTGAAGCACGTAGACGTATCGCCGAATCGTTCGTTCGGCGCCCAGACCGAGGGCTACGGCGCGCAGCTGCTCCAATCCGACGGCACCGGTCGCATGGAGTTCTCGCTGGTCGGCGGCCTGGTGCTGAGCGGGCAGGTGAAGGACCCGAGCGCGAAACCGCTCGCGGGCGCGCGCGTGCGACTCATGCGCATCAAGTTCGACGACGGTCTGGTGGGGGCGCAGAGCCGCGGTAGGGGCAACGTTATCGAAACCGGCGCGGACGGGCGCTTCGTGATTCATGGTGTACTGCCCGGCAAGGTCGCCGTCGCGGCGTTCCATCCCGACTACGCACCTGGTGAATCGGAGCCCTTGGAGATTGGCGCCGACTCCGCCGAGATTCCCCCGATCGAGATCATGGTCAAGCACGGGGCGACGCTCGCTGGGACCGTGCGCGGCCCCGGAGGGGATCCCATCGCGGACCTCCCGGTGGCGCTGACACCGAACTGGAAGGACCTGCGAAAAGCGCTGCCGAACAGCAACCGCGTGGCGTGGAGCGAACGGCCGCAGACCCACACCGATGCACAGGGAAATTTCCGGCTGAGCGGAATCATCGCGGGCAAGGCGATCCTGCAGGTCGGCCGGTGGGGCGTTGGCATGGTCAGCCAACAGGTGCCCCTCGCCGAAGGCGAAGAAAAGGTCGGGCTCGTGATCGAGTTCGGCGGCGGCAAGATCTCGGGCTCGGTCACGACGGCGGACGGCATCGCCGTGCCCAGCGTGCAGGTCTGGGCCTCCGTCATGGACTCGAAAGCGTTCCGGGCCCGGGGCCGGCCGAGCAGCCAGCGCCGCAGTTCCGCGCAGACCGACACGCTCGGCCGTTTCACCCTCATCGGGTTGGCCGACGGCGTCGCGTACACGCTGCGGGCACGCCACAGCGCCGCGATGACGGAGCCCCTCAAGGACATTCTGGTCGGTAACGAGAGCGTGCAAATCAAGTTCAAGCCGTCGCAGGTTCTGCGCGTGCGGGTTCGCAGCGCGGTGACGAACGGCGCGGTCCGGCGGTTCAACCTGAGCATTCAGCCGAAACAGGTGGCCAACAGCATGAGTCGGCGGCTGAGTTCGCGCATGAGCGGGTCGCGTTGGTCCGGTAACGTCGAATCCCCCGACGGGAGCTTCGAGAGGCGCGTTCAGCCGGGCACGTACACGCTCGCGATCAAGGCGGATGGGCACGCGCCGGAGATCGTGGAAGGTGTGGTCGTCGAAGAGGGCATCGATCCGACTCCCGTTCGGGTCACGATGGACGCCGGCGCGCACATCCGCGGCGTTGTGCTCGGTCTCGACGGCAAACCTGCGCGAAAAATCTGGGTGCAGGCCCGTGTGCATCTGCAACCCGGCGAGAAACAACCGGAGCACGCGCAGTTGCGATACGGCGGCGACCAGACGGATCACGAAGGCCGCTATTTCATCCAGGGCGTCATGCCGGGCCGGTACGTGCTCGAGGTGAACCGCAACCGCAAGGAGTACGGGAACGCGCTCGTGCAGGTCGCGGGCGACGCGGCGGTGATTCAAAACATCACGCTGATGCAGACGGGCAAGATCGTGATCCTGGTGACGGATGAAGACGGCAAGCCGGTGCCGCAGGTCTGGATTCAGATGCAGGATCCGGATACGAGTCGCTGGTTGGGATGGGGCCGGACGAATGCGCAGGGGATCGTTCCGCAAAAGGACCTGCGCCAGGGGGCGGTGAAACTCACGCCGACAGTCTGGCAAAAGGAGATGCGCGACAAGTACGTCATCGAACCACTTACGGTGCGCATCGAACCCGGTCAGACGCTCAACGTGACGATGGTCCTGAAGTTCAAGCCCAAGGACCCGTCGGCGCCCGCAACCGATCCGAAGTAGCTCGGATCTAGCAGCGGCAGGGGGTCGCTTGGCAGCGCGGGCAGCCGTTTGCGTATTTCTCGGCCGCTTTCTCCAAGTCGATGCCGCGGATCGAAGCGAGGGTGACCAGCCAGGCGGCGACATCGATGAACTCGCCCTCGAGATCCTCGTCGTGGTCCCGGTGGAGCGCGCGCGCCAGCTCGCCGACCTCCTCGATGAACCAGGCGAACGTCTTTTCCCAGCCGCGCTCGGTGTCGCGTTCCAGGTAGATACGCTCGATCTGTTCCTGGAAGCGCTTCAGTCCCCTTCCGGGAGCTAGATCCGCTTCGGGTGAGTCACCGCCGGACGTGTCCGTCACTTCATCCGCTTGAGCGTCGAAATCGTGATGTCGTCGCTTTGGGGGGCGTCTCCGAGGAAGCGGTCGACGCTGCCGGCCGCGAAGTTCACGAACGCCGCGCTGTTCATGCCGCCTTGTTTGCGAACCGACTCCAAGAAGCGCTCGTCGCCGTACATCTCGCCTTCGTCGTTCTTCGCGCTGGTGGCGCCGTCGGTGTACAGCACGATCCGGTCGTTTTTCTGGAGCGACAGGCGCTTGTCCTCGATCGTCTTGTCGAAGACCGGGCCGATGTCGAGACCCAGCGCGATGCCGCTCGGGTTGATCGCCGCGATCTTGCCCTTGCGCCAGACGAGCAGCGGCCGGTGCCCGGCACTCGCCGCGATGATCGATCCCTCGGAAGAGTCGAGCAGGACGGCCATCGCGGTGACCGCCATCCCCGCCTTGAGATCGCGGGAAAGGCGCCGGTTCACGGTCTTGAGCCACGCCGACGGCGGCTGCGACGGATCCACCGCCGATTTCAGATACGCGCGCGTCATCGCCATGACCATCGCCGCATGCACGCCGCGAATACTCTCGCCGCAGTCCGCAATGATGAGGGCGATACGGTTTTCGTCGAACTCGA
>JAZFYD010000219.1:0-16108 GCA_036443405.1 Planctomycetota bacterium | reverse complement strand
TTCCCAACATCGCGTAGCACGCACGCAGGAGAACCGAAACTGCGCACGGGGAGTAGACCGACGCGCCACCTGGCACCTTGCGCAACCAACGGGTCCGAGTTCCCGCGGGACGAACAACCCGGACCGGTGGGAGTCACGAACTCGCTGAGAGCGCTCCCTGCGAGCTCGAGCGTCCCACCATCGCCAGAAGCTCGCCCCACGGGACCAAGGACGGTGGTTGTTGCCGTGAAGGTGCCAGGTGGCGCGGCGATCGGCTTTGATTGCCGTATTCCGTGCTCTGCAGCGCCGCCTTACCAGGCACCCGATCTTTGCTGCCCGCACCGTTGAGTTGTGTTTCGGACAGCTGAGGGGACCGACCGCTCCTAGTAGATCGTCTTCCCCAACGCCGACTGGATCAAACCAACCGCCATCTGCGCGGTGCGGTTCTTGTCGTCGAGGATCGGGTTCACTTCGACCAGATCCATCGACAGCATGCCGCCGGATTCGGCAGCGAGTTCGCAGGCCAAGTGCGCCTCGCGATACGTCAGACCGCCGGGGACCGGGGTGCCGACGCCCGGTGCGATCTCGGGGTCGATCGAGTCCATGTCGAAGGAGAGGTGAAATCCCTTCGTCCCGTTCGTCACGCGGCCCAAAGCCTCCTGGATGCAGGTGCTCGCGCCGCGCTCGTCGATCTCCTTCATCGAGTACACCGTGACACCGAGGTTGCGGATGCGTTTCTTTTCGCCGGGGTCGACGTCGCGCAATCCGAGAATCACGGTGTGCTCCGGTTTCGCCATCGGTCCGGCCGGATGCAGCGAGAGCAGCGACGGGTCGCCCTTGCCCAGAATCACCGCGAGCGGCATCCCGTGCACGTTGCCCGACGGCGACGTCTCGTGTGTGTTCAGATCGGCGTGCGCGTCGATCCACAGCACACCGATCGGCCCGTCGGCCCACGCGCGCGTGCCCGCCACCGTGCCCATCGACATCGAGTGGTCGCCGCCGATCACGAGCGGAAACGCCCCGCCGCCGAGGATCGCTTTCACGCGGTCACGCACGCGCGAACAGGTGCGTAGGATCTCCTTGCCGAACCGCAGCCGCTCGTCGCCCGGCGCGCGCGTCTCGGGCGCGGCGACCGCGACATACCCGTGGTCCTCGACGGTGCGGCCAAGGCTCTCGATGCGCGCGGCCATCCCCGCGATGCGTAGCGCCGAGGGACCCATGTCCGTTCCGCGCCGGCCGGCTCCGAGATCGAGCGGGACTCCCAGGATGCCGACCGCCCGTTTTTTCGAAGCCGAGTCTTCGCTCATGCGTTGGTCTCCAGGTACTGCATTCGGCGCTGCCGGAACGCCTCTGTAGCCCGGATGGTCTTCCAGGTAAAGGCCCCGGGTGCCAACTCGGCCGGATGCCGCGTGCTCAGGTATGCGTCGAGTGCCCGGAAGAGCAACGTGCGTGGCACGAGCCGCTCGACCAGCAGCGAGCTGGCGAGGTTGCCGAGGTCGCGCGCGCGGCGCTCCCAGTCGAGGCCGCCTGAGCGGGTTTCGCTCACGCCGTCGAGGTCCAGAAACAGGATCCGCGAGCCGTCGGGCGAAACCACGAAGTTGTCCTTTTTCAGGTCGCGGTGGCGCAGCCCCCAGTCGTGCATGCGCCGCAGCAACCTGCCAAAAAGCCGCGCCATCTCGCGCGCGCGGGCCGCGTCGAGGTTGCTCACGCACTCCTCGATCGATACGTAGCCGGTGGCGAAACGGGTGATCAGAATCGAACGCGCGAGCCGTTCGCTGTTCAAGACGGCGACGACCTCGGGTGTGTCGAACCCGCGATGTTTCAGCGCGTGCGCCGCCCGCTGCGCGCGCTCCGCGCGTGTGCCCATGAACCAATCGCGCAGCGGGCGCGTGGCTTTTTTCGGCCGGAAGGTCTTCACGACCAGATCCTGCATGCGGAACGTCCAGCTCGTGTTGCCCTTCTTGAGCACCTCGTCGGCGAGCGTGAGATCGCGCGATGCCTGAACGGAACGCTTGAGCAGCGGGAACGCCAACTCGCCCGAGGAGAATCCGCGGTACTCCCCAATCACGACCGGTTGGCCGCGCGATCGCTCCGCGCGGGCACGCCGGCGGGAGAGATCCCGGAACGCGCCCGGAATCTGATCGAGGGTGGCGCCACGGAGGCTTTCGAGATCATCCGGTTGCAGTTCGCTCGCCCGGCCGTAGGCGCCCCAGAAGAGCAGCAGATCCGTTTGTCGGCTGTGCGTGAAGAAAAACGGCGCGAACATCGCGAGAGATCGCGCCCGCTCCTTTTCGCGCAGGTAGAACCCGGGGCGCGGCCGCAGCCCGGCGGGGTCGGCGAGCAGGACATGGCCATCCGGCCGGACGAGCACGTTGCCGGGGTGCAGATCCTTGTGTTGGAACCCGGCGCCGTGCAGCGCGGCGATCAGCTCCCCGACCGCCCGCGCGAGCTTGTGGCGCGCGGCGCCGGTCACGCTGCCTTCGAGAATCGTCTCCTGCAGCGTGCATGCGCCTTCGACCTCGCGCAGGACCAGCCACTCGCGGCCGTCGGGCAGCGTCGCATACGCCATCGGCTCGACGATCGGGATGCCGCGCGCGATCGCGTCGAGTGCCTGTCCCGCCTCCGCGGCAGCACGCGAGCGCAACCGATCCCGCAGCCGTCTCGGGCGGTACTCCTTCACGACCGCGCGCTGGCCGCCGGCGCCCGCGCGAAAGACGCGTCGCCAGGGGAGTTCCCGGAGGGTTTCCCCCTCGTGGTCGATCCAGTTGAGGGGGTGGTTGGGGTCGCCGCCGAAATCGGGTGCGGTGATGCGACTGTTCATCTTGTTGGGGTGCGGTGGGATTCGGCCATCTGGGCGGCTTGGAGAGAGGGCACTAGGATACCCGCGGGAGCGCCGGGACCCGATGGGAACCGCACCAGTTACACTTTCGGCCACATGCTCCTCGGGCGAAGCGTGCTCCTCGAGGTCGGACGCAACTTCCTTGCTGCGTTGGGCGCCACGACCGCCATGGCCTTTTTCGTGTTGTGCATGACGTTCCTGAAACGAACGCCGGGCATCGGCGTCGGGTTTCTCGCGGATCTGATGCCGCTGTTCGTGCCGGAAGCGCTGCAGCTGACGGTGCCGCTGGCGATGCTGACCGCGACGGTGCTCACGGTGGGGCGCATGGCCGGCGACGGGGAGTTGACCGCGCTCGCGGCGGCGGGATTGCCGGCCCGTGTCGTGTACCTCCCGATTCTCGCGTTCGCGGCCGTGGTCGCGCTCGGTTCGCTCCTGATGACGGACGTCGCGGCGCCGTTTGCGCAACGACAACTGCGTGCGGCGCGGAAGCAGATCCCACAGCAGCTTCAGACGTCGTTTCGCGCTGGGCTGCGCAACCTGCAACTCGGAGCGAACCGCGGCAGCCTCAGCTTCGAGACGATTGTCGGCGACGAATTCCACGACATCTGCATCGAGTACCGGCAGCCGGACGGCACGCCGCGCCTCGTGAGGGCGGAGCGCGGCTCGATCGCGATCACGCCGGACGATTGGATGGTCATGCGCCTTGAGCGGCCGCGTGGCGTGCAACCGCATTCGACCAAGGAGGGGTTGTTGCATTTCAGCGCGACGGATGTCGGCTACGCGCTTCCGATCGCGAGGCTGCTCGAAGAAAAGGCGCTCTATCGTAATCGCAAGGATCTGCTCGGTTGGGAGCTAGCGCACGTCCACGCACGCAACATGGTGCCGACGCGCGGGGTGCGGTTTGGCGCGTCGTCGGCGCTGGAGCAACTGGCGCGGCGAGGCGCGCTGGCGGCGGCGGCGCTGTTCTTCTGCCTGGTGGGGATCTCGCTCGGACTGCGCAGCGCGAGTACCGGCGGCATCGGCGCACTGCTGACCTCGGTCACGCCGGTTCTGGTCATTTACTTTCCGATCATCATGGCGATGAGCAGCCTGGCGAAGAAGGGCAAGTTGCCGGCATACCCGGCGCTTTGGCTAGCCAACTTCATCGCGGCCGCTGTCGGGCTGTGGATGCTGCGGAGGGCGTCGCGGATATGAGGTTGCTCGACCGCTACGTCTTCAAGCTGTACGGCATCTCGTTTGTCGCCGCGCTGCTCGCGTTTTCGTCAGGGCTGGTCGCGCTCGATTTCTTCGCGCGCATGCAGCAGTTCTTGGACAAAGAGCGCATCGATGCGGTGAAAGCCGAGGGCGGCACGCTTGTCGTGATCCTGAAGTTCTACGCCGCGTACCTGCCGTATCTCTTGAAAGAGTTGATGCCGTTCATCACGTCGTCGGCGGCGCTCGTGACGATTCTGATCCTGCAGCGGGCCAACGAGGTGCAGCCGGTGCTGGCCGCGGGAGTCAGCGCGCGACGCCTGTTCGCGCCGATCCTGCTGTCTGCGTTCGCCGTCGCGTTGGGTCTGCTCGCGTTCCAGGAGTTCGCCGTACCGACCCTCTCCCCGAAGATCGTGCGGATCAAGCGGCTGTTCTCCGGGAATCGCGATCTCGAGATCAAGGACGTGCCGCATCTGCGCGACGGCAAGGGCACCGTCGTACGCGCTGCGAGGTACCGGCTGTTCAATCCGACCGGCCTGAAGGGCGTTGTCATCATGCGGCCGTGGGAGAAGGAGGGCTTCGAGACCTGGATGATCGAGTTTCTGGAGCCGGACGGTGACGGCTGGCGCGCGACAATGGGCGGTCAGATCATGCCCGCCGACCAGACGAAGCCGGTGAAGCTCCTGCCGAAGGGCGCGCGCGTCGAATTCGGCGTAACGCCGGAGGAGGTGGAGGTGTTGATCTCGCGCCAGGGCACCGCGGAGTCGTCGTTCCGGCAACTGAAGGCGTTGGCCGACAAGTTTCCGGACCGGCGCTCGCTCCGGGTCGCGCTGCATCGGCAGGTCGCGCAGCCGCTTTCGTGTTTCGCGTTGGTGCTCCTGGCGATCCCGCTGCTGTTGCGCTCCGGTGGGTCGGTGGCGCGCGGCGGCGGGCGTGTATTTCTCGCGAGCGGCGCGTTGTTCGTCATGACGGTGTTTTGCAACATCCTCGGGGATCGCGGCGATTTGTCGCCGCTGCTCGCGGCGTATCTGCCCGTCACGTTCTTTTTGTGTCTTGGCGCGGCGCGTTTTCTCGAGATGCGGACGTGAGCCGGCTCTACGAGAAGAATCGCGACCTGAGCCAAAAGCTGGAGCGGATCGAGGTCGAGGTGCACCAGCCCGACGAGGGGCGTTTCGACCGCTTCCTCGCGTCGAAGCTGCCGTGGCGGTCGCGCGAAGGTGTCAAGGAGCTCATCGAGGAGGGCAAGGCGCGCCTGAACGGCGACGTGCGCAAGCCGTCGACCAAAGTGCGCGCGGGTGACAGGGTGACCGTCGAGGTGGCGCGGCCGGTGTTGGACACGCCGGTGAGGGAGGCGGCCGTCCGCGTGTTGTACGAGGACGAGTGGATGCTCGCCCTCGACAAGGAGCCGGGGGTGGTCGTGCATCCGGTGGGGGTCCATCAGGAGGGCACGTTGCTGCAGGCGCTTCACAAGCGCTACGCCGACAAACCCGAGGGCGATCGGCCGAAGCTGATTCACCGCATCGATCAGTTCACGTCGGGCGTTCTGCTCGTCGCGAAAAACCACGACGTGCGCATGGGCTTTTCGTCGATGCTGGAGCGCGGCGAGGTCAAGAAGGGATACGAGGCGCTCGTGCTTGGTCGCGTCGAATCCGAGGAGGTCGAGATCGACGCCGCCATAGGAAACGTTGGAGACTCGCGCATCCTGATGCGGGTCGACGGGCGGAATGCGAGATCTGCCCTCACGAAGCTGACGGTGATCGAGCGGCTGCCGCATGCGACGCACGTCGCGCTGCGAATCTTCACCGGCCGCACGCACCAGATTCGTGTGCATTGCGCGCATGTCGGCCATCCGCTGTTGGGGGATCACCTCTACGGCGACGGACTGCCCGCATCGGAACCGTCGCACCTTTTGGGGTTTGCGCTTCACGCCCGCTGGGTCGAGTTCCGGCACCCCGCAACCGGCGCCGACGTTCGCATCGAAGCACCGTTGTCCGATGGCCTCGCCGCGACCATCGCGACGCTCCGAAACGGATAGCCGTGCCCGTACCGCGTACGGATTGAACGGGCGCGCTTACAATCCCGCCATGCGCTTGTCGATTCGCGTTTCCGTCGGTGCCTTCTTGGTCTGGATGGCGTTTGGGGCCATCGTGGCCACCGCCGGTCCCGACACCCCCGAGGCCCGCGGAAAGATCCTCTTCGAAGACACGGAGGATTACAGCTACCCGTCGTGCGCGCACTGCCACGCGGTCAAACCCGACAAGGACGAAAAAAAGCTCAAGCACGTCGGACCCGGCAGTTCGCTTTGGGGGAGCGCGAAACGCGGCGGCTGGCGCAACATGAAGACGTACAAATACGTCGGCGAGGCGCTCCAGTACTGCGCGAAGACCTGGCAGAAACGCAGGAAGGGCATCAAGGGCGAGAAGCTCACGGACCTCGTCGCCTACCTCGAGTTGATCTCGCCCGAACCGCTCAAGGCGCGCAAGCTCATCAAGAAACCCAAGAAGCTCAAGAAACTCGATGGCGGCGATGCCACGAAGGGCCACCAAATCGTCGAGCACAAATGCGCGGGCTGCCATAGCGCCGCCGACACCGCGTATTCCTTCGACCTAAGAAAACGCAAGCGGCGCGTCGATCAGATCGCGCGGAAGGTCCGCGGCTACGACGAAAAGAGCAAGTTCAAGCCGCAAAAAGGCCAGATGAGCTACTACAGCATCGAGCGCCTTTCCGACGACGAGTTGCGCCACGTCCTCGCGGCGATCGGCAAGTAGTTCGTTGCGGTCCGCGCATTTCGGCCTGTGCATCACTTGGATGCGGCATAATCCGCGCGTGCTCTCGAACGCCAAGTTGAAGTTTCTCCGTTCGCTTTCCCGCAAGAAGGTGCGCGCCGAGAACCGCCAGTTCCTCGTCGAGGGGCTGAACGCCGTCGAGGAAGCGGTGGCCGCAGGTCTTGCGCGAGAGCTCTACCTCGAGGCCGATCTGGATTCCGCGCGCGCCAACGCGATTTTGGCCCATGGCGTCCCCTCGATCGAGATCGATGCGGCCGATGTCAAGGAGTTGACGCAAACCCAGACCCCGACCGGCGCGTTCGCACTGGTCGATGATCCCTGCGCGCCCTATCGCGAGTTTGCGCTCGCCGAGTCCGCGTTGTTTCTCCTCGCGGCGGGGGTCGCCGATCCCGGCAACCTCGGCACCCTCATCCGAACGGCCGCCGCTCTCGGCGTGGACGGCGTGATCTGCGCACCGAACACCGTCGAACCGCTAAACCCCAAGGTTGTCCGCGCGACCGCAGGCGCTCTGTTTCGTGTCCCCGTTTTGTCCGGCACCGTCGAAGAGGTTCGGGAGTCGGGGTGCGCGCTGTTTGTTGCGGACGCGTCCGGCGAGCCGTTGGCGAAGGTAGCGGACCGCCCGGCGCGCGTCGCCCTCGTCGTCGGCAACGAACCGCGCGGTGTCGACGCCGCCGTGCGCCTCGCGGCGGACAAGACCGTCGCCGTCGAACTGGCACGCGGTGTCGAGAGCCTGAACGTCGCCGTCGCCGCCGGGATTCTTCTGCACGGCCTTGCTGCGATGGCCGTGAGCGCGTCATGAGCGACAAGACACAGGGTGATCCGATGCGCCGCGGCGTGGTTCTACGCGATGAGGGCAACGTCGTCATCGTCGACATCGACGGCGAGGCGGTGCCTTGCGTGGTGCGCAAGAAGCTCCGCAAACGCGTCAAGCGCGGCGGCAAGGCCGTCGTCGTCGGGGATGTCGTTCACGTCGAACAAAGCGGCGAGGGGTTCGCCGTCGCCCGCGTGGAGGAGCGTCGGTCACAGGTGTCGCGCCGCGATCCGAGCCAGCCGCGGCGCGAACAGGTCATCGTCGCGAACGTCGACCGCGTGCTGGTGGTGGCGGCGGCACGGCGGCCGGACCTGAGCCATCGCCTCGTGGATCGGTTCGTCGTGGCGGCCGAAAGCCGCGAGCTCGACGTCGCGATCGTGATCAACAAGGTGGACCTCGACGCGGACGGCGCTCGCGCTGAGGTGGTCGATGTCTACCGCCGCATCGGATACACCGTCGTCGAATGCTCTGCGGAGACCGGCGCCGGCATCGAGGAGCTGCGCGAGTTGCTCCACGACCACACTTCGACCATGCTCGGCCACAGCGGCGTCGGCAAGTCGTCCCTCGCCAACGCGCTCGACCCCGACTTGTCCCTCCGCATCGGCGACGTGCACGGCAGCACCGGCAGGGGCATGCACACGACCACAACGGTGTCGCTGCTGCGTCTTCCGTGGGGCGGCTACCTCGTGGACACGCCGGGCATCCGCGAGTTCGGCCTCTGGAATCTCGACCCGCCGGACGTGCGCTTTTACTTTCGCGAGATGGCTCCGGTCTTGCGCCCGTGCCGCTTCAACGACTGCCTTCACGAGAACGAACCCGGTTGCGCCGTGAAGCCTGCCGTCGAGTCGGGCGAGATCGTCGGATGGCGCTACGAGTCCTACCTCAAGATCCTGGAGACGCTGCGCTCAGACACTCCGGACCATTACTAGGTTCTGTTTGAACGGGGCCTGACGTTACGTGGGAACGGGCGCGGCGCGGTACTGCGCTCGATGGCGTCGAGGACGCACTCGCTCTCGAAACCTCCGCGGATGATCGTCCAGCAGGTGCGCTCCACGGCGTGATCGTGGAGCGAACTGTTTTTCCGAGACGGTTCGCGTGGCCGACACCGAAACCTCGAGCGAGGATCGGTGTCTCATCTACAGAGGAGACAACAATGAAACGCACCGTTGCAGCCGTACTCATCCTCGGCGTCCTGGCCGCGAGTCACTCGAGTTTCGGACAGGACCGGCCGTCCCGCCGGAACGGACCGCGTGCCGGACCGACGGTCGACTGGTCGAAGGTCGAGCACCGCATCGCCTGGTACGGAACGCTTGAACTCGGTCGCGCCGCCGCGAAGAGGACCGGCCGGCCGATCCTGCTCGTCGCCGGCGCGCCGCATTGCGGCGGCGTTCCGGGAGTCTGGTGACCCGCCAAGCAATCGATGGACAGGAGTTACCTGTCCGCCGCCGCCGTGGTCAAGGCCTCCCGCGAGTTCATCTGTGTCCGCATGGCGGCCTATGAGAACGAGGACGAGCAAGCGTTCCTGAGCACGGCTTCCGGCTTCCGGTCGTTCGCGAAGAAGAACTCACTCTTCGCGATCATGGACTCCACCGCGAAAACGCACCTGGTCAAGTCGGGACGCTCTCCGGCGTTCACTTTCGCGGACGGAACGGCGATGGCGAGACGGATGAACGAGATCATCGCGGAGACTCACCGAAAAAAGGCGATGAGTCCGTCCCGCCTCGGCCTCCCGTACCTGGAGAGCATCCGCGTCGCGTTGAACGTCTCCGCCTGCGATTCACAGCGGACGGTTGTTGTCTTCGCACCGAATGGGAGGGACAGAAAGAAGCTCGAGAAGATGCTGGCTCCCCTCGCCTGGAGCGGCGAGCTCGTGGGCAACCTCCTCTACGTCGCCGCGGGCGACCCGAAAGACCTGGCGACGATCGAAGGCGCTGACAGCAAGGCGCCGGGCCTGATCGTCGTGGAGCCGAACGTGTACGGAACGGCGGCGAAGCAAGTCGCATTCATCGCGCTCGGCAGCACATCGACCGACGCCAGAAAGACACTCATCGCCGCCGCCCAAGGCAACGAGATGGGCAGCAAGGACTCGAGGGCCCATGTCCGGAAGGGCCGCGCCGAAGGCGTGCAGTGGAAGCGAGCAGCCGACTGACCGCTACCGGTCCCTCCCGAAAATCCAATCACACCGCTAAATTCCAGCATTCCGACGCTATCGTACGAACCGCGCTTGCGTCACGCCGAGCCGTCGATGATGGTCCGTCATGCACCTGTTCCTCGGCCTACTCGCGCTTGTTCGTACCCTCAGCGCTGATCGCGCACGGCTCGCGCTTGAAATCGTTGTTCTGCGCCAACAGCTCAACGTTCTACGGAGCAGCGTGAAACGCGGCCGCATCAACGACGGCGACCGCATGTTTTGTGTGCTGATGCACCGGCTCTTCGCGGAATGGAAGGAGCACCTCGTCCTGGTGAAGCCGGAGACCGTGATTCGCTGGCAACGCCAGGGGTTTCGCTTCTACTGGAAGGGGAAGTCGCGGCCCAAGGGTGGCCGACCCGCGATCGCGCCCGACGTGATTCGGCTGATCCGGCGCGAGTGCCTCGATCCCATCATCCCGCTCGGCGAAGGACAATTGCGCCGCGTGCTGCGCGAGTACGTCGCGTATTACAACGAGTCGCGGTGTCACATGGGTTTGGATGGGAACGCGCCGGAGCCGCGGGAGGTTGAGCGCGGCGATGGCTCGATTGTGGAGACACCGATCCTCGGTGGTTTGCACCATCGCTATGCCCGCACTGCATAAGCAGGCGTGCAAGAACTCGGTTCCATGGTTCGAGCTATCGGTGTGCGCTGATCGCGAGCGGCCCGCGCTCGCGCGCCGTCGTTTCCCAATACGCGACCACCTGAAAGTGAACACGCTGGTGACACTCGTGCGTTGGGCTCGGTTGTTCTGGTCAGATCGAAGCTCGGATTGGGTTTTCGGGAGGGACACCGGCGGGCGCGGGCCGGCGAGAGCGCGTCGGCCATCTTGCCGATCCGCCCGCGCATCGTCTCCGTGGGCGCGCCGAATCCTTTATCCAACCTCATACCCCTTCATGTCCGACTCCGAGTCAGATCGCCATTCGTCCGGCCGGCCCTTAACCCGGGTCAGCCAGCCGGCGCGCCTCCTTGGGCCGCTTGTTCGTAGATCTCGCGGTAGCGATCCACCATGGCCGCGAGGCCGAACCGATCCACCGCACGCGCCCGGTTCGCGGCTCCAATACGTTCGCGCAGGCCGCGGTCGGCGAGCAGCGAGGCCAGAGCCGCGCGGTACGCATCGCGGTCGTCCAGAGCCGTCACATGGTCCGCGTTGGGACCTGCGACGGACTCCTTCACCTCTCCAACATCGGTGCTCAGAACCGGCCGTCCGCAGGCCATCGCCTCCAGGACGGAGACCGGCGACTGCTCGGAACGGGAACAGAGCGCAAACAGATCCAGGGAACGGTGGCATGCGGCCGCGTCCGTCACGTGTCCGGGAAGATGGACGCGGTCAACGAGTCCGCGCTCGCGGGCGCGCTGTTCTATGGCCGGTCGCATTTCGCCCTCCCCGAAATACACAAGGTGCGAATCGTGGCGCCCTCCCGCGACGTCGGCGAACGCGTCGAGCAGGCCGAGCGGATCCTTGACGGGACGCAGGTGCGCGACGGTGCCTACGACCACGGCTGAGGCGTGGATCCCGAGGGAGGACCGGAACCTCTCGTCGTTACCCGGAACGAATCGGTCGCAGTCGACGCCGTTCGCCACAAGGCGCACGCGCTCGGGCGAAACCTTCCACTCGTCCCGGGCCATCCGCTCGAGATTCCGTGAGGGGACGATGACCGCGGCCGCCGCGCGCAGTAGCCAACGGCGCGCGACGACGCGGCGCCGCTTCGGAGAAACGGCCTCGTCGGCCTCGAACCCGGTCTCCATGTGAACCCACGGCCGGACCCGACAGAGCGCGGCGCCCACCGCGGCGTCCATCGAACCCCAGTTATGGGTCGTCAATAGGTCGGGCCGGAGCGCGCGGAGCTTCCTCCCCAGGTAGAGCCCATACGCGGGGCCCCACTTGGCGCGCTCCGCGTCCACGAATTTCACCCGGACCTCCGGGCGGATCAGCGCGGACGCTGATGTGTTTCCATCCATGGCCAGGATCGTGTGGGAGAAACGGTCCGGCAGGCTGTTGAAGATGTTTGCTATGCGCACCTGCGGCCCGCCCGGCGCGAACGTGGCGAAGACGTGGCAGATACGGAGTTCGTCCCTCACGAGCTACGCATCGGAGGCAACGGCGGTCTCCGCGGGCGGCGTGGATGCGGCCGCTCCGTCGGGTTTCGGGTCGTCGCCGTCGTAGGCTATCCCCTCCTGGATGAAGGTCGCGCGGTCCGCGACGGGAGACCAGCCCAGAACCTCTTTGGTCTTGGCGCAATCGAACTGCGCGCGCTGCACGCGCGTGGCGAGATCGCGGTAGCTGGGGAAGACGACGTTCGGACGGCGGGTCGCCAACTTGACGACCCACTTGAAGAGGTCGATGAGATACGCACGCCAGATCGGGAGCGGGTGCAGCCGGATCTCGCGGCCCGTCGCGGCCGCCAGCTCCTTGACGTATTCCCGGGGCGTGAGCCGCACATCCCCCACGAGGTTGAAGCTGCGCAGCGTGACGTCCTGCATCTTCGCGGCGCGGGCCAGCGCGTCCGCGCAGTCGCCCACGAGGACGAGCGGCATGGGCTGGTCGCCGATCCCCCACGCGACGGCATTCGTCGCGTTCACCCAGTAGCCGACGGCGCTGTGGGGCGGCCGGCCGTAGCGGCCGACGACGACCCCCGGTCGGAAGATGAGCACGTTCAGGCCGCGCTCGGCATGCATCTTCTCGAGCAGGTGCTCGCTCTCGGCCTTGGCCCGGGCGTAGAACGAGCGCTTCTCGAAGCCCGGATCGATCGGGGTGTCCTCCCGTACGGGGCCGGTTCCGCCGAGATAGTAGGTCGCGATCGTGGACGTGTAGAAGAGGCGTTCCACACCCGCCTTGGCGCACGCTTCGGCGACGTTGCGCGTCCCCTCGACGATGATGCGCTTGGCCGCGTTCCAGGAGTCGGGCGCGGCCGCGGCGAGGTGGTAGACGAACCGCGCGCCACAGACGGCGGCGAGCATCGACTCGGGGTCGGTGATGTCCCCGGCCACCACGCGGATGCGGGGATCGGAGAGAAATTCGGGGACGAGGTCGGGGCGGCGCATCATCACGCGCAGGTCGTGTCCGTCGTCGAGCAGGCGCCGGATCAGGTGACGGCCCATGAAGCCGGTGCCGCCGATCACGAGCGTTTCGCCGGTGCGCTCCGCCGGCGTAGGCGGCGCTTCGACCGCCCGCGGCTCGGGAACGCCCGCGGCCGCCAGCTCGCAATAACGCACGACGGCCTTGCCCTCGGCGCCACCTTCCGGCACCGTTCCGCCGAGGCGCAGGGCCTCGTAGAACGCGCGGACGCGATGCGCCGTGGAGAGGTAGAACGGGTCCGACCTACCCTTCAGCTTGAGCGTAGAGAAGACGTAGTTGAGTAGCGTCGAGCGGCCACTTCTGCGCAATTCGCTCGCGGCGCGGCGATTCCACAGGAACGTGTCGAAGAATTCGGGGTATTTCGTCCGTCCGCGGCGAGTGTAGTTGTTGCCGAATACATCGATGTCGGCGGCGGCATCCTGGCCGAGGACGACCAATCGGTTCGCGGCGTAGTCCTTGGCGCAAGAAAAGAAGATCTGGGCGGTACCGCGCTCGCACTCCATCGAGAGTTGCCACGTGTCGTAGAAGTCGAGGTCGCGTGTCAGGCGCCGGTGCCCCAACGGATTGCTCTCCATGCTCACCACGGATCCGAGCAACGCCCGTACCTGGCTGAACGGGTGATACAGGCTCTCGAACACGATGTTGCGCGGATGCGCGAACATCCAGTGCTTGAAATCGCCGGCGATGAGCTGGCGGAGCGGAAGATTCAAGACGACCGAGACGTGCTGGATTCGACCGAGACGGTGGGCCGCGATGTCGTCGAGGAGCGCCGAGAACGCCGGGAACGAGGTCGCGTTGTGGTTTACGCCCAGCGTTCCGCCTCCTTCGGCGGCGGTGGACAGGATGCCGTCCGCCTCGGCCGTCGATAGCGCCATCGGCTTCTCGAGAAACACGTGGATTCCTTGCGAGAGGAGACGCTTGGAGAGCTCGGCGTGGGTGGGCGGGGGCGTCAGAATGTGGACGGCGTCGGGCCGCACCTTCGCGACCATCTCGTCGAGGTCGGTGAAGGACTCCTTCAGCCCCCACTTCTCCTGAGCCGCCCGGGCACGGCCCCCATCCATGTCGCACAGCCCGACCGTCTCCACGATCTCCCCGAGAGCCCGCAGGGACCCGAGATGCACGTCGGAGATGAATCCGGCCCCGACGACGGCCACCCTGGTCTTGCTGATTGCGCTCATCACTCCTCCGCCCCGCACGGGTAATCCGGACAAACGGTCGGCACTCCGCCGCCCAACCCGCATTAAACCCGGCACTGGGGACACAACAGCGGTTCGACCTCGAGCACCCCCCCGAACAGGAGTGCGGGGACTGTCTGGTGGGCATACCGGTAGTAGTGGAGGTGGCGAGCCTTGCCGAACATCGATCTAGGTTGGCAGGGCCCGCACTCCGGTGTCAAGGAGGAGAGCGCCACGGCGATACACTGGCCGTCGATGTTTGGGAGATGGCCTCCGATCGACGTGCACCCCAAGAGCGCCGGCCGCCGGGCGTTCGACGAGGACCCGCGCCCGGAGAAGATCAACTTTCGTACGGGAGTCTTCAAGAACGATGCTGGTGAGTGCGCCATATTTCCGGCGGTGAAGGCCGCCGAGTACCGCTGCCTCGAGGCGGAGTCGACCAAGGACTACTTGGACCTCGACGGCCACCCCGGTTTCCGTGAGACGGCTACACGGCTGCTCCTCGGTGACGCGCTGTTCGCCTCGCGCGACGTGCACGCGGAGACGATCCACACGCCCGGAGGGAACGCAGCCTGCTGGCTTGCGGGGCGGCTGCTGGCCACGCAGTCACCGGACGCGAAGTTGTGGCTTAGCGATCCGACTTGGGGAAACCATCTCGCCACGTTCCGAGAGTCGGGCGTGGCGTTCGAGCGCTATCCCTGGCCGGTGACTGCGGAGACCACGCTCGAGGCTGAGGTTGTGCTCGGGGCGCTGAGCCGGCTTCCGGAGGGCGATGCGGTACTGTTGCACGGCTGCTGCCATAACCCCACCGGCGTGGATCCCTCGCCTGCGCAATGGGAATCGATCGCGGCGGTGCTCGCGGATCGGAAGCTGCTGCCGGTGGTCGACATCGCGTTCCTCGGCTACGGCGACGGGGTCGAGGAGGATCTGCAGGGGCTGCGCCTTCTCGCGCAGGCGGTGCCGGCGATGATCGTGACCACCTCCTGGTCCAAGGCGTTTTGTCTGTATCGCGAGCGAGTGGGCGCGCTCACGGTGGTCGCCCACGATGCAGCGGCCGCAACGCGGGCCGCGCGGCATGCCGCTTGGCTCGTGCGTGCGAGTTGGTCCAACCCGCCCTCGCATGGCGCCGCCATCGTGGACATGGTGGTTCGTGACCCGGAGCTGCGCGCGTCCTGGATCGACGAGCTGGCCGCCATCCGCGAGCGCACGGGGCGCATGCGTCGCCGGCTGGTAGAGCGACTCGGCGCGACGGAGGCCGGGGCCGAGCTCGGTCTCGATCACGTGCTGCACGAGAAGAGCGTGTTCACCACGCTCGGCCTCACGGCGGAACAGGTAGCGACGTTGAACCGCGAGCACGCGATCTACGTCGGCCGGGGCGGCGCCATCAATGTCGTCGCGGTCACCGAGGCGGAGCTGGATCGGTTCTGTGATGCGGTGGGAGCGGTGACGAAATGAACGGGGTTTCACTCGTCGCCGAGTCGCTGGAGTGGCCGCATCGCCGTTGTCCGCGGCCTTGCGGTACCGGTGCATGGCCTCGGCGTCTTTGGATTGCGCCCGTGCCGCTTCAACGAGTGCCTCTACGAAAACGAACCCCGCTGCGCCGTGAAGCCTGCCGTCTAGTGGAGCGAGATCGTCGCCTGGCGCTACGAGTCCTAAATCAAGATCCTCGAGACGCTGCGCTCCGACACTCCGGATCAGTACTAGGGTCACGTGGGAACGGGCGCGGCGCCTTCGATGGTTTCGGGTCGCAGCAGCACTTCATCGAGTCGCTCGACCGGGATGCACTCGATGCCGTCCAAGGGTTCCGCGGCGGCGGGAATGTAGGCGCGGCGGAAGCCTAGCGCGCGCGCTTCCTTTAATCGCGATGGTGTGCGCGGCACCGGCCGTACCTCGCCGCGCAAGCCGATCTCGCCGATCACGACCGCGCGCGGATCGACCGCGAGCCCGCGATGCGCGCCCAGCACGGCCGCGGCCACCGCGAGGTCGAGCCCCGGGTCCTTGATGGCCCAACCGCCCGTGACGTTGAGGAACACGTCGCGTTTGGCGACTTCGTCCGCGAA
>JAZFYD010000218.1:0-9813 GCA_036443405.1 Planctomycetota bacterium | reverse complement strand
CGGGTCGCGTGGATCAACACCGCGTACCACCAAGCGGATGCGTCGGCCGTGTTGAGAACCGATCCCGAGAGTGGCTGGCGTTGGTTGGTTGTGCGCGCCGAAGCGCCGTATGAAGAACTCGGCTGGGAGCGTTGGGAGTGTGGAGAAATTGTGGAGACGGGAACAGTCGCGTGTCCCTACCCGCCTGAAGCCGTCGCCGAGCGTGCGCGACGCATGGGTCCCACTGCGGCAGCTCGTGGCCTCGCCAATCGCCCCGTCTCCGATTCGGAGTGTCCGTTCAAGGAAGACCACTTCAAAGCGGAGCCGCCGGGACACACCGACGAGTACGGAGCGCGGTACATGTTTGCGGACCCCGCCGGCGACGCGACGAAGGTGAAGACGGGCGACCCCGACTACTGCGCCGTCGTCGTCATCGGGCGGCGTTTCGGAGACACCGGCTGGGACGTGCTGTGCGCCGAACGAATGCGTGGTGCACCGTCGGCCCAAGCGCGGTTCATTGCGCGCAAGGCGATGCAGTACAAGGTGCTCACCATCTACCAGGAAGCGGTGAAGGACGAGGCGCTTGTCGAGGTGACGGAGAACGAGCTACGCGCTCTCGATGTTTCGATCCCCGTTCGGCCGGAGAAGCCGACTACGAACAAAGAGATTCGGATCATCCAGACGTTGGAGCCGGCGCTGGCGTGCGACCCGCCGCAGCTGCGCGTATGCGGGAGTCGGTTCCCGGAGTTGCGCGATGAGGCGTTGACGTTTCCGGCGGCGGCGCATGACGACTTGTTGGACGCGCTGGCGGGGGTGTTTGCGCAGGTTGGTTCGATGGTGTTGCGGCCGGTTGGGACGGTGTCGAGCGAGCCGGAGGAGAGCTACATCAGACGAGGGCTGCGGGGGATCATGCCGGAAGGAGAGAATCCGTTTCGGGCGATGCGGAACTAGCAACGACCCGTCGAAACGCGGTTTGCCCGATCGGCTTCGCTACGCTCCGCCGCATCCACCAAACATTCGAAACGGCGGATCGACTAACAGAGAACTTGGTACTGAAACTGGGATCCCGTCAACTGAGCCTATGGGTTCACTGAACGCGGCGGACGCCGCAGTCGCCGCTAATTGGGTGCGTCGTCGACCTGGACCTTTTTGCGCAACTTCCCGCGCGCCTTCTTGTCGCGGAGCTGGTTGCGGAGTCCGGTGAGACGGCCGGCGTCGCGCATCACCGCGTACAGGTGGTCGCCCAGCGGTCCGTAGTAGGCCGCGATCTGCGCGACGGCCTCCTTCACCTCGGTCTCGGTCACAAGGATGCGCTCGGTGTCGACGATCCGGTCGAGAATGAAGTACGCCTTCAGATTCCCCGCGGACTCTTCCACGGGACGACTGCGGATCGCGGCGATCGCCTTGGCGATGTCCGCCTCGGATTCGCCTCGTATCTGCGCGCCGTACGCGGCCCGGCGCGCCATGTCGTCGATCTCCTTGTCGACCAGGGACCGCGGCAGCTCGATGCCGGTCTGCTCGACGAGCTGCGCGAGCGCGGCGTTCTCGATGAAGCGGTCGCGAGCCTCCGCAAGCCGGTTCTCGAGGTCCTTGAGGACGGAGTCGCGGAGTTCCTCTTGGCTGTCGAAGTCGAGGCCCTTCGCGAAGGCGTCGTCGACCTCGGGGAACTCGGGCCGCATCGCGTCGACGAGTTCCACCTCGAGGGCGAGCGCCTGGCGCGCCAGCGGATGGTTGATCGCGTGGGGCGGCGCGTAGCCACTCGCGGAGACCGTTGCACCCGGCGCCGTGCCGAGAAGCGCGTCGTCGAGATCTTGCGTGATGAAGTCGCCCAGGAGTTTCGAGCCGACCTCGTACCGCACCTCGGCGCTGTCGAGCACGCATGTCCCGCCGGACATCGCGGTCACATTGAGCGTGACCACGTCCTCGGCTTCGACTGCGCCCTTTTCCAGCGGTGCCAGCGTCGCCTTGGGTTTCTGGAAGCGCTTGAGCGCGTCCGCGACATCGCCATTCGAGATTTCGATGGCCGGCACCGAGACCTCGATGCCCTTGAGCTCCGGAAGATCGAACTCCGGCTTGACCGTGACCACGAAGTCGAAAACGACCGGCTTGCCGCGGTCGACCTCGACCGCATCGAGGTCCATCTCCGGGTCGTCGATGGGCGCGAGTTCGTGTTCCTTTAAGGCCTCATCGAACGCGTTGTCGATCAGCAACTGCTTCACCTCGAGCGCGATGTCTTTGCCGAACCGCTTCTCGACCAGGGCTCGCGGCGCCTTGCCGGGCCGGAATCCGTGGATCGAAACGGACTTGGAAATCTGTGAGAACGACTTCTCGAACTCTCGCTTGACCATCTCCTCGGGGACGTTCACCTTGACCTTTTTCCGACAAGGTCCGGCGTCCTCGACGGAGAACTGCATCGTCGCGCGGGGTGCCATGCGGGCTTGCCTCTCCAGTAGTTTCCGTCAGGTGGGCGCCGTCGGGGCCCCTTCGCCACGGCCGTCCGACCGGAAACCACGAATTGGCTCAGTCTAGACTCGCGGGATGGGCGGTCAAGCCGCGTCGGAAGGACGACGAGGCCTTGCAGCCCGTTCCAGGGAAAACGGTCGGGCGAGGCGTAGAATCCTGATCGCTGGAAACCGCGGGCTGCTGCTCAGCATCCCAACTGCGAGGAGTAAGATGAAACACACGGTACGGAACACTCTCTGGGCCCGCCCCCTCTTCGTTCTCGGTCTCGTTCTCTTCGTCGGCCTTGCCGCGTCTCTGGCTCTTGCCGCCGGAGACATCGAGAAGGGCCGCAAGATCTTCACCGGCACCGGCGAGGATCTCGACTACCCCTCGTGTGCCCACTGCCACGCGACCGTGTCGCCGCAAACGGAACTCAAGCAGACCAAGCGGATCCGTCCCGCCTTCCCGGTTTTCAACACCGCTCACCGTGGCGCGTGGAAGAACAAGAAGCCCGGTAAGCTCAAGACCGCCGGGGATGCGGGCAACACCTGCGTGAAGGCGTTTCAGAAGCGCGAGGTGAGCCTCACCGCCGCTGAGTTGGAGAACCTCAACGCATTTCTCGCGTCGGTCTCACCGGGCAAGGATGCGAAGCCGCGCAAGATCAAGTACGCGCCCAAGATTCCGAAGAGCCTCGACGGGGGCAACAAGGGCAAGGTGATCGTCGCGCAGATGTGCAGCGTGTGCCACGGTCCGAGCGACGATCACATCCAGAACGAGCTCAAGCCGGGTCGTCGCCCCAAGATGAAGGTGGCGATGAAAGTGCGCGGTTGGATCCGCGACAGGAAGACGAAGAAGCTCAAGTTCAAGGCCGACGCCGGGCAGATGGGCTTCATCGCGAAGAACCGCCTCTCCGACGCGCAACTCCTCGACCTACTCGCGTACCTCGGCAAGTAGCGCAGGCCCATGGACTTTCGCTGGCGCTGTCCGGTCTGTGGCTACATTCACGAGGGCCCGACGGAGCCGGACTTCGCCGTCTGCCCCGTCTGCGCGACGCCGGCGGATGCGTTCGTTAAGGAGAACGCGACCGCCGAGCATTTCGGCCTCTGGACGCACCAGGCGCGTCAGGAGATCGAGACGATGGCACGCACGGGTACCTACGCGATCCACGCGAAGGGCTCGACGCGACCATTCCTGCACCTCGATGGCCTGATGATCCTGCCGTCGGTCATCGCGCGGCCGCCACTGCTCGAAGAGGAAGAGGTCGATCTCGCATTCTCGCTCGGGCCGCGCGCGAAACAGCCGATGCGTTGCTCGATGCCCGTCATGATCTCGGGCATGAGCCTCGGCTCGATCAGTCCCGAGGCGAAGGTCGCGCTCGCGAAAGGATCCGCGCTCGCGGGCACCGCGACGAACTCGGGCGAGGGTGGCTTCTACGACCCCGAACGTGAGGCTGCGAAGAACTTCGTCTTCCAGGTATCTACCGGGCGATTCGGCGTGACCGAGGCGAACCTAAAGCGCGCGGACGCGCTGGAGATCAAGCTCTCGCAAGGCGCGAAACCCGGCATGGGCGGAATCCTGCCCGGTGCCAAGGTGACGGAGTTGATCGCCAAGCTGCGCGGTGTGAAGCAGGGGGAGACGGTGCATAGCCCGTCGCGCCACCCCGACATCGCGTCACCCGCCGACCTCGTGCGCAAGATCGAGGAGCTGCGCGAGATCTCCGGCGGCCGGCCCATCGGCATCAAGATGGCGGCGGGCCACGTCGTCCGCGATCTCACCGCGCTCTTCGACGCCGGAGGCAAACCCGACTACATCGTGATCGACGGCGCGCAGGGCGGCACCGGCGCGAGCCCAGTGTTCACGAAGGACCACGTCGCACTGCCGCTCGTGTACGGCCTACCCAAGGTCGCGCGTTTCCTCGAGGAACGGGGCGTGCGCGACGACATCAGCCTCATCGCGACGGGCGGCCTGCGTTCCGCGATCGACTTCGTCAAGGCGCTCTGCCTCGGCGCGGACGCGGTCTACAGTGCCGGCGCGATGAAGATGGCGCTCGGCTGCACGTACCTGCGCCGTTGCCACATCGGCGATTGCCCGTACGGCATCGCGACGATGGATCCGGAGTTGCGAAAACGTCTCGACATCGAGAAACGCGCGCGCAACGTGGCGAACCTGCTCGAGGCGAGCGCGAAGCTGATCGCGACCGTCTGCCGCATCACCGGGCGGAACAAGGCGAGCGAGCTGTGCCTCGACGACCTCGCGGCCCTCGACCCGGAAACCGCCCGCGTGACGGGCGCGGAGCTGGCCTGATGGATCCCTCGATCACTGCGATCCTCGGGGTGGTTTGGCTCCTCGTCGGTGGCGCCGCCGTCGCGCTCATGCTCAACATCTTCGGCCGCAACGTGCCGACGAGCGGGCGCAACAAGGCCGCGAAGATCCACCGCGCGCTCGGCTGGACGTATGTCGGCATCTACGGCTTCTTCCTCTACGTGATGGTGCGAAAGAGCCTGGGATACACCGAGTTCAACTCGCTCCAGGTGATGCACTTCACGCTGGCCATCTCGATCGCGCCGCTTCTGACGATCAAGATCCTGATCGTCCGCCGCTACCCGAAGCTGCATTCGATGCTGCCAGGCCTCGGGCTGACGGTGTACACGCTTTCTTTCGTGCTCATCCTGCTCGGTGTCGGGCCGTTCCTGATCAACAAGCTCAATGCGCCCGATGTCGAAGACAAGAGTGACACCGAGATCGTTGCGCTGGGTGGCCAGCTTTTGGAGCAGCGGTGCCAGAAGTGTCACGAACTCGACCGCGTCTACGACCAAAAGGGCCGGAAGTCCGCGGAGTTGTGGACGTCGACCGTCGATCGCATGGTCAAGCTCGAACCGCCGCTCGCTGACGTGCGCGATCCGATTCTCATGTTCCTGCAAGCCGAGTTCGTGGCGCCAGACACGCCGGAGGGAGTGATGCTCACGGGCGCCGCGCTGGTCGAGGGGCGCTGCCAGAAGTGCCACACGCTCGATCGCGTTTTTCAGTACACAAAGACGCACGACCAGTGGCGCGCGACCGTGAAGCGTTATTCGGAGCTGCTGCCGGACCACATTAGGCCGGACGAAATCGAGCCGATTGCGCAGTTCCTGTTCGAGAAGCGCGGCCAGCCGGAGTCGGAGGAGGACAAGAAGCGCAAGGTGTTCGAAGCGCGCTGCGCCGCGTGCCACAACCTGAGCCGCGCGCTCGACCACGCGCGCGACAACGAGTTGAGTCCGCGCCGCTGGCGTCGTGTCCTCAAGAAAATGAAGCGCATTGCCGCGGAACGCGAAGTCGAGACCTGGAGCGACGAGGAGCGCGACACGATCGCGGAGTATCTGTCGGCGCAGTACCAAGACGAACCCGCGCCCGAAGACGATTGACCTAACTACGTGCGCCACTCGGTGCACGCCTACCAGCGGCTCTTGAGCCCGGCGAGACTGAAGAGTCACGCGTTCTTCCGAACAACGATCAGGGGAGCGAGACGACCCGAGTATCAGCGATGGCCGGCGCATCCTGCACGTAAACGTGACGCATCACCCCACGGCCGAGTGGACCGCTCAGCAGATTACGGAGGCGTTCCCCGGTGACGTGCCGCGTTTCCTGCATCGCGGTCGCGACTCGATCCACGGCGACGCGTTCACGCGACGAGTCGCCGCGATGGGCATCGAGGAAATCGTGGGCGCCAATCGCCTTGGCAGAATCCGTTCGTCGAGCGCGTCATTGGCAGCATCCGGCGAGGGTGTCTGGACTACATCATTCCGTTCGGCGAAGCACACCTGCGCCGCGTGCTGCGCGAGTAGGTCGCGTACGACAACGAGTCGCGGTGTCACATGGGTTTGCATGGGAACGCGCCGGAGCCGCGGGAGGTTGAGTGTGGCGATGCTTCGATTGTGACGACGCCGATCCTCGGTGGCTTGCACCACCAATATTCACGCGCTGCTTGAGCAGGCGTGCAGCATTCGTGCGCATGGTTCGAGCTACCGGTGTGCGCTGATCGCGAGCGGCCCGCGCCCACGCGCCGTCGGTTCCCAGTACGCGACCACCTGAAAGGGAACACGCTGGTGACACTCGTGCGTTAGGCTCGGTGGTTCTGGTCAGATCGAAGCTGGGATTGGGTTTTCGGGAGGGACAGGGGCGTGACCACTCGGCGCTGTTCTTCGAGAAGGCGGAACGCACCCTCAAGCGAGTGCGCGAGGCCGGAGATCCGGATGGTCGCTGATTGGTGCTGTACGAGGAGACGCCCGTCGGCCTCATTCGAGAAACGTCCGGTGCGTAACCCCGGGCATGTGGATACTCGCTTCCCTTACGATCCTGGCCATCTCGCTGTGGCCCGTCGCTGTTGTTGTTTGCGTAGCAACGGGCTGCCTTCGCTGAGCCGCCCTTGTTACCTACGTCCAGCGCGCGAGATTCCTCCCAAGTTGGTGGAGACGGTCGTATTTGACTGTCTCTGTAGGCGCGAACCGTGATCACAGAATGCGTGCCGCGACGACGAGCACGTCATCTGTTTGCGCCCCGTGACGAAACTTCCTTAGCGCAGCAAAGGTCGCGTCGAGAATCTGCGTGCTCTCCGTGAACTCCTCGGCGTTCGCCAGGATCGACTCGATCCGCGCGATGCCAAACAGCGTGCGTGCCCGACCAAATGTCTCGATCACCCCGTCCGTATAGAGAAGAAGGAGATCTCCCGACCCGATGGGGACACTGCTAATCTCGCAACCCTCGGGAAACTCAGGAAGCACTCCAATAGGCACGTGCTGCGAAGAAAGCCGCACGCAGCGCTTCGCCGCGTCGCTCCAAAGAAGCGCGGGCGGATGCCCGCAACCCGCGTACTGAATCGTTCGTCCCCGGAGGTCGATCTCCAAACAGAAGAAGGTGAGGAATAGGTCGATTCCCTGGAAATTCCGCCAGATGAAGCTGTTCAGGTCTTCCACAACTTGGCACGGATGCGCAACTTCGCGGAGAGCGTGCCGCACGAAACTGTTCACGCGGCCGGCGAGCAGGGCTGCCGAAAGCCCATGGCCCGCGACGTCGCAGATGCACACCAGGAACCGATCCGGCGCGCGCTCGTAGACCGTGGTGTAGTCGCCCCCGAGCAGGTTCATCTCGTGATAGCGCACGTCGATATCGATCCGTTCCGTGACGATCCGGTGGGGCAGGAGCGTGCGGTGTATGCGATGGGCGAGCTGCAGGTCCTTTCGCGAGAACGTTTCCTCTGTCATCTTCATCCTTTGGGCGCCGCGCGCTTCGACTTCCAAACAAGCGTTGTTCCAGACGTGCCGCCTGCCGCGGCTCTTTTCACGTGCAACGCGATCGGGCGTATCAGGGTCCCGAGTGCCATGGGCACGGAATGATGTGATGCGCGGCCCAGTGTACGTGAACTCGGTTGGGCGTTGCCGACCCCGCTGGGGTCACCGCAAGATTGCAGCAGTCCCGGCGGCGAGGACCGCGGCCAACGGAAGGGTCGCGGCCCATGCGAGCAGGATGCGACCGAGCCAGTTGGTCTTCGTGGCCGCGGTGAATCGGCGAAGTCCGACCAGCGATCCGGTTGTCACGTGGGTGGTCGAGACCGGAAGCCCCAGGCCCGTCGCAACGAAGACAAGGATCGTCGCCACGCCGTTCGCGACGAGCGCCTGGCCATCGTTCATCCTGGTGATGCGATGCGCCATCGTCTCCTCCACCCGTCGGGCAGCGACCAGCCCTCCTGCGGCCATCAGCAGGGCGACGCCCGTGCCGATCACGAGGCCAGCCGAAGCGCCGACGAGGAGCATTGCGAGCGCGGCGATCTTCGCTCCGTCCTGCATGCCCCTCCCCATCGAGAGCCCGAGCGCACTCATCCAATGAAACGCCGCCGCGACGGCGCCGGCCCGCAAGCCGGCAACGCGGCCGACGTAGCGGTCCTGGCAGAGAGCTTCGTCGGAAACAGCGACCTGCCACTGCAGCGCGGCCACTTCTCCCGCCGGCGTCCATCGCTCGCCGACACAAACGCATGTGGTTCGCTGAATCCCCAGCGCAAGGCGCGCCCGGTGGACGACGGGATAGACGACGGACGTGGCGCTGAGTGCCAGGATCGGGCTGGCGAGCAGCGGCAGAACGAAGGCGCCGAGCAGTACGGCGCCGTCGATCTGCCCGAGCACAAACCCGGAACCGAGGATTGCACCAATCAGGGCATGCGTGGTCGAAATCGGCAAGCCCAGCCGGGACGCCATCAGCACCGTCACCCCTGCAGCGAGTGTGGTGCTGACCGCGAACGGCAGCGTCGCTGCCACCTCGCTGCCAACCAGCCCCTTGGCGCTGAACGCGCCCATCAACGCTCCTCCCACGAACGTCGTGGCCAAGCAGCCCGCGAACGTGGCGACCGTCCCGAGGATCAGCGCCCGGCGCGGCGACGCCAACCCGGCCGCCACGAGCGTGGCTACCGGCTTGGCGTTGTCGTTGGAACCGTTGGCAAACGCCAGCAGACCTGCAGCGAACGCGCCTAGCGCCGCGAACATACCCGTCGAGCAGCAAAACGCAGACCGGGTTTGGTGCAGCCCGTGGGTGGCCGAGGATCACGATCGGGCGTGGATGCCTACTGGATGCCGACCTCGACCCCGGACACCCGTCACGTGACCTTCTTCCGCACGCACTCGACCTCATGGGTGCCCGCGGCCAGGAATTCGGCGCGTCCCGGCATCGGGAGCGCACGAGAATCGCGGAACAGGTGGGCTCCACAAGCCTGACGCACGGTTTCGCACGCGCCCCGCCGCGAGCACCCGCAAGTAAGCCGGTGCCGACGGCGCTGCAGAGAGAACTCCCTTCCCCCTTTCCTCGCGACTCTGCCCGGAAGATCGGCACGGCGGCGTGCAAGGGGCTTCGATTGGAACGGCAGGTGCGGAGCCGTGCCCATCATTACGTCCGTACCTCAGCCAACAGCACGGCGTCCTGACGCATGACGGCGGGTCGGGCAGAGACCCCCGCAGCCATCATCACTGTGCGAGAATCCAAACCATGCTCTGAACGCTCTCGAGTCCCCGCAGGATCGCGGTCGTGATCCTCTTCACCCTCGCCGGCTACGCCGGCTCCAAGTTCTTCGGCATCGAGACCGCCTTGCCGGTGGCGATGGTTCTCGGTCTTCTGGTCGCGCCGCTGATCCCAGCGAAGACCGCCTGCTCGATTCGCGCCCCCGAGGTGGACGCAAGCGGCGAGTTGCGGTGCTGACGGTTTTCCATTTTGAGCGTGCCCGCCCGGCCAAGTGTCTCGATCACGCCGTCCGTATAGGCGGGCTCGGCTGGCGCGCTTATTTGTGCTTCGCCGGATACCCGAAGACGTAGTCGTTCTTGGCGTCGTCGTGGCATTTGACGCAGCTGTCCATGGGGCCGGCGCTCTCGAGCCTGC
>JAZFYD010000217.1:0-29038 GCA_036443405.1 Planctomycetota bacterium | reverse complement strand
AGTTCGTCGCACGCCTCGCGGGAGAGTTCCCGCGCTTCGAGGCCGTTGCGCCGGACCGACTCCGCCAGGAAATGTCCCCCGAGCAGCGGGACGTCCTCGCGCCGCGCGCGCAGCGCCGGTGAACGGAGTTCGACGACCGCCAGCCGGTAATAGAGGTCCTCGCGGAACCGACCCTCCTTGACCTCGCTGAGGAGATCCTTGTTGGTGGCTGCGAGCACCCGCACGTCCACGGCGATCGGTTGGTCGCCGCCGACGCGTTCGATCTTGTTCTCCTCGAGAACACGCAACACCTTCGCCTGTGCGGCCGGGTCCATGTCCCCGATCTCGTCGAGAAACAGCGTGCCGCCATCGGCCAGTTCGAACTTGCCTTTTTTCTGGGCATGCGCGCCGGTGAACGATCCCTTTTCGTGGCCGAACAGCTCGGACTCCAAAAGGTCGCGGGGGATCGCCGCGCAGTTCACGTCGATGAACGCGCCGCCGCTGCGCGGGCTCAGGTCGTGCAGACGTCGCGCGACGAGCTCCTTGCCCGAGCCGTTCTCGCCGGTGATGAGCACACGCGCGTGGCTCGGCGCGACACGGTCGATGTCAGACAGGAGCTCCTGGATCGTCGGAGACTTGCCGAGGATGCGGGTCGCTTCCCGCGCCTTCAGATTCTGGTTCTCGCGTTGGAGGGTTGCGTGGTCCAAACCGTTTCGCGCGACGAGCAGAATGCGATCGCGATCCAGCGGCTTTTCCAGGAAGTCGAACGCGCCACGCTTGGTCGCGTCGACCGCGGTTTCGATCGTCCCGTGGCCCGAGATCATGACCACCGGCATCAGCGGTCGGGTTTCGCGGATGCGATCCAAGACCTCCATGCCGTCGAGCCCCGGCATCTTGATGTCCAAAAAGACGACGCCGATGTCGTCGCGAGTGCTGAGTTGGGCGAGTCCGTCCTCGCCGTCCGCCGCCACGACGGAGTCCATCCGCGCGCTCTTTAGGGTCTGAGCCAGCGCCTCACGGATCGCCGGTTCGTCGTCGATGATGAGAACCTTCATGAATGTCGTCTTTCGGGTCGGCCGCGCGGGATGTCCCCCCGGCAGTGTCCTCTGAGGTATACATGGCAGCCCCGTCAAACGCCGGTGTTTCGGCGATTGTGGGCTGTCTTGCCCCGTGATCGCAAGCCGCGGGCCAGTTTCGCGCGGGTCGTAACCATGGCCACCCGATTTACGTTAGGAATGGGGACGAAATGGCGAACAGCGCCGAGGCATTGATGGCCCGGATGGCGACCGGTGACACGGCCGCCCTCGATGAGTTCCTGGAGAAATTCCAAGGAGCGGCCTACCGCTTTGCCTACCGCATGTTCCGTGATCGCCATATCGCCGAGGACGTATGCCAGGAGTTCTTTTTCAAGATGTTCCGCAACGCGGGCCGCTACGAGCCGGTGGGCAAATTCACGACCTATTTCTACAGGGTCCTGAACAACCTCTGCCTGGACACGCTGAGGCGAATGAACCGGAAGTCGATGCCCGATTTCCAGTCGTTCGAAAACCCGGTGCTGGATGGTATGGCCGACTGTGGGGACGAGGGCGCGCCGGATTTGGGTGCGCGGCGGACCGAAGAGAAGCGGTTGGTGCGCGAGGCGATTCAATCGCTGGCGCCCAATCAGCGGCGCGTCATCGTGTTGCGTGAACTCGAGGAGTTGAAGTATCGGGAGATTGCCGAAGTCATGAGCGTTTCGCTCAACGAAGTGAAAGTGCTCATTCACCGGGCGCGGAAAAACCTGGTGAAGGTGATGCGGCGGTCCCCGCTGTTTGAAGGTAGAGAATCATGATCAGCGACGAAATGGGCGAACTCCTGTCGGCTTATGTCGACGACGAGCTCCGCACCAGTGATTCTGCGCGCGTCGAGGAACTTGCCAAGCGCGATCCCGAGCTACGGCGCGGGATCGACGCGTTCCGGCAGTTGCGCAAAGAGCTGCGCGAGTGGGATGCGAGCGAACAGGGCGGAGATCCCTCGGGTGCCGTTCGCCGGAAGGCGATGCAGCGCGCGGAGGCGCACGTGCGGTCCATGAAGCGCCCGGCGGGACGTGTGCTCGCGATCTTCACGCGGCCGGCGGCGATCGCGGCGGCCGCTTTGGTCGCCGTAGCGCTGGGGCTGATCGCAGCGCCCGGCGGAAGCGGTGCCGACGTTCGCGTCCTGACCGCCGGCGGCGGCGAAGGCCTTCCGATCACGGCGTTCCCCGATGCCGAAGCGTGGACGCCTACCCCGGTCAGTTCGACGGACGGCGCCGGCATCGGCGAGCGCGCCGCGGGCTTGGATCGTCTGCCGCGCCCGCCGTTCGTGGTGCGGTATGACCCGAACATGAGCCCCGCGGCCAAGAAGCTGCGCGAGCAGTGGGAGGCCGAAATGGCCGTCGTCGAGGCGCACAAGGCACAAATCCGTGCACAGGGTGAAAGCACGAGCACCGTGCGGCGAAACCACGCGCTCGCGGCGCTGATCATGGACTTCCTGCCGAGCGGTTCGCCGATGGCTTCGCTCGTCACGCTGTCGCAGGAGCGGAGTTACGAACTCGGCGGGCTGGCCGCCGTTCGTCCGGGCGAGCTTTCGTTCGTGGACAACTTCAAAGACACCGAGCGTGTGTTGGTGCGCAACGAGGGCGACCGGCCGCGGCTCCTTTTGATGGGCGACGTGTTGGGTTCTTCCGACCGGAACGCGCGCATGCGTCTCGTGGCCAGTGACTTCTGGCTCGAGCCCAATAACGAGCGGTTCGTGCCCGTGGTCTGGGCCGATGCGGTCACGCCGTCGCGGGAGAAACGTGCCCCGTTGGCGCTCAAGGGATTCGTGCCCGGCGCGACGTTGCGGCGCGAGATGAGCGGGCGCGTTGGGCGTGACGACGAGTTCGCCAAGACGATCGTGCGCTCGCTGGCCGAATCACGCGGCAGCAAGTTCAAGCTCAGCCGCGCGCTCGGCAAGATGCTCACCGCGCTGGATCGGCCGGCGGTCACCGGGTTTGCAGTCATGGACGGCGACAAGCTGGTCGGCGCCGAGTTGTTCGGAACCCACGACTTGATGCGCGAGTTCGCCGAGCGGCTGCTCATGGGTTACCTGCGCGAGGGCGGCCCCAAGCTGAAGATCGAACCGCTGAGCCCCGAGGGCAAGGACGAGGCGTTGGCCACGGTGCGGGAGGTGCTCAAGAGCTTGCCGGATCTCGCCATTCGCACGCACGAGGATGTGCCGGAAGGATGGCCGAGCGGGTTGCGCGCCATGACGTTGCGTGACGCGTCGTCCAAGAAGGTGCTGGGCCACGGAATCGCAAGCGGCGGCAATCTGATCCACCTGACGGTCTTCCCGTGATCCTCGCCCAACGGTGTTGCTGGCCCAACGGCTGACGCCGCAGTGTTGTCTGCCCATCGGCTGACGCCGTTGGAGCTATGCGATCGTGGCGCCTGAGATGTTGTCGCCGGCGAGTCACCCGTCCAAAAGCGTGTCAGGCTCGGATTGTGATGAACTCGGGTCGTGAAGTCCGCGTCGTGTCAACGGCGTCAGCCGTTGAACCAGGAACACGGAGCTAGATTCAACGGCGTTTCGCCGTTGAATCTAGCGGGAAGGGCTCGATCAGGTCGAGCCAGCAGTCCAGGTCCTCGGCGCTCCACTCATCGGCGGGGCGCATCAGTCGCGCCTCCTCGTGGCGGGGGCGCTTTCGCGCCGCCAGCGTCACGAGAATCAGGCTGAGGATCAGCGTGCCAAGAGTGGTCATCACTCTCTTGGTAACGGATCTCGGACGGCCGAGGTTACTCTCCGCGTCAGGTTCCCGCGGCCCGTGAAACCGCGTGCCGCGGCAATTCGCGCTGCGAGACTGCCCTGCTGATCCGTGGCAACCGACGGGGGGCGCGTCAGCGCAGCGCCATCTGCAGGCGCCGCAGGTGCATCACCATCTCTTTGCGCTGGTGGCGCTCGAGCTTTCCGCTCTTCGCGACCTGCTTCATCCACTGCTGAAACACGCGGCCCATGATCACCGTCTGATTGTCGAATCCGAGCTTCTTGCCGTTGTCGAGCAGCTGGCCGATCACAACTTCCATCGATGAAACCTCTTCGATGCGCAGCGCGGGCTTATCGAGCCACTTCGGCCGCGCCATCGTGTCCATGGCGCGGGTCGCGCCGAGGATCAGCGTCGCCTCTTTGCGCAGCTTGTCGTAGAGGATGCGGTCGGCGGTATCGGTGGGCCGGTGATAGTCCGGGAACTCGCCGGTACTGAAGAAGACGAATGGAACCTTCTTGGGGATGAACGGCACGTAGTCCGAGCGGGCGCCGATCGCATCGACGCCGACGTACCCGAGGTGCAGGCCCTCGGGCGGCTTCACCCCCGCGATCGCGTCGAACATCGTGTCGGATCGTTCGAGGCCTGTTGCGAACAGGGCTCCTTCGGTCGCATCGGCGAGTTCGCGGCCGAGGATGTCCATCGTGAGAAACGCAGCGCACTCCTCCAGCGGCCGTACCGGTTTTTTCACATAGCCCCCCGAACCCAGGAAGCCGTCCTCTTCGAGATCGAAACCGATGAACAGTACGTCGCGTTGGATCGGTTTCAGGAGCCGCGCGATCTCCAACATCACGGCCACGCTGGCCGCGTTGTCCGATGCGCCCGGATACATCTGCCCGTTCGCCATACCGAGGTGGTCGTAGTGGGCGGAGACGATGATGTGTTCCTTGGTGGGCTCCTTGCCGACGCGGCGGATCCCGATGACGTTGTGGCACTCGAGCCGCCCGAACCCGGGGACATCCTGCACGCTGGTATCGAGACCGAGTTTCTTGAATCGCTCGACGAGGAAGGCTTCGGCCTTGCGGGCGCCGTCCAGGGACCGTCCGGCAAACTCCTTGGAGCAGAGCGTCGCGACGTCGGACTTGAGGGTGTCGATCGACACGTCCTGCGCCGAGGCGGCCGAATGCAACAGGGTGACGGCAATGGTCCCGGCAATGGCGATTCGCATGATGCGAATCAGACTATCAGCGGTTGGCGGAGCCGGACAGCGGGCTTGCGGCTAGCGCAGCGAGAACTGCTGCAGGTCGTCGAACGGTTCGTTGAACGCGACGACGGCCATGGCTCCGGCAAGTGCGCCCCGGGCGGTCGCGAACACGCCTTGGCTGTTCACGAACGCAATTGTGAGCTGGCCGGCCACGAACGTAGCGGCAAGATCCATGTCCGGCCCATCCGCGATCGTGCGCAGCACGAGGTTTGTGCCGGTGATCCGGACGATCTCATCGCCGACGGTCAATTCGAGGTCGCCCGCACCCTCGACGCCGTTGTCGCCGAGTTGGAAGTGCAGAACGAATCGCGAATCGCCGCGCAGGCCGTAGGCCTCGCCCTCCGCGCAGAGCCCGTCGGCCTCGCCGGGATCCCACACGGGGTATTCGCCGTTCCAGAACGTGAGCTCGCACTGCATCGTGAACGGTTCGCCGCGCACGTCCATGCGATCGCACTCGAGGAGGTAGACACCCTCCTCACCGGTTTCCATGAGCAAGCAGCCGGTCTGCTTCGCCGTGATCGCGAGCGCTTCGAAGCTGTGCCTACCGACGAGCGGGACGAAACGGTCGACTAGGTCCTGGAACAGGTCGAGCGAGTGAGCGACGTCCTCGGGGCTCAAAGCCGACACGGATTGTGTGTTGGTCTCCGCCCCGGCTCCGGCGCTACAGCCCGTGAGTCCAGCAAGGGTGATCGCGCTGAGTGCCCACGCGGTGGGGAGTTTTCTGAACATCGGCGGCATGAGGATAATCGATTTCGCATAGCGCGTGCCACGCGGGCGAGTCTCATCTTGAGACGCGGTTTTTGGCGCGTCTTGAGGGATCTGGCCGTTAGTGGCTGCGGCGGTTGGGATTGGAGCCAACCAGCGTTGCAACGATATGTTGCGAGTTCGCAACATATCCGAAAGTCGAGTCAGCAACTCGGTATTTCGAACCGGCGAGGCCGTCAGTCCATGTCCTCGGGCTTCGGCCAGGTCGTGGTCATGTTCTCGGATAGCCACGAAGCCCAGGCCTCGAAGCTGTCGAGTTCCTCGCCGTTCGAGAGCTTTTTCAGCGTTTCGTCGAGGGCGGGTTTCACGGCCTGGTAGAGCTTGAGCTCCTTGCTGTCGGGCTTTTTGCCCCGCGCCGCGCTGGTGACCTTCTTGTAGCGATCGATGAGCTTCTTCATCGTCGCCTTCCGTTTTTCCTGCTTGCACTTGTAGTAGGCGCCGACGCCCCGGATGCCCTGCGCCGCGACCGGCGGGTACTTGTCGAACGAGATCTTGAGCAGGATGCCCATCGCCGCGGGTTTGTTGCATTCGGTCAGCGACTCTGCGATGGCGAGGCGAACCGCGTGGGTCCTCTTGGAGGCCGAGTACCGCTTGCTCACTTTGTTGAGGCCCTGCTTGCCGATGCCGCATAGGAAGTCGGCGCAGCCGCGATAGAACTCGAACGCGTGGTCCTTTTTCTGGAGGCCCTTGTCCACCTGGTTGCGGATCGACTTCCGCGTGTCCGGTTTGCAGCTCGGATAACCGGCGGCCAGCTGGCTGACGACGGTTTGAATCCGACTGACGTCGCCGCCGCGATCGCGGATCATGTAGAACTCGCGGATCGCCGTAAACACGCCCTGCGCCGAAGCGGGGGCGAACAGCGTGGCCGCGACGGCAAGCGCGGCGAGCAGTCCGAGGCAGCCAGGTCTCATTTGGCAGGTCTCATTGGATGGGCCTCATTTCGAATTCCCCCCGGGTAGCAGTGGGCCGTCCGTGGACGGGGTGAAGAGGTACCACGACGAGCCGATGCTCACGAGGGTCACCCAGCGCTCCTCCGTGCCGGTCTTCGTCGTCTCCTTCACGAGCGCGCGCGCCCAGAAATTGTGGTTCTCGATCTTGTCCTTCGGAATCGAAAACGCCTTGAGAGTCGGCTCCAGGATGGCCGGTGCTTTTTGCGCGCGTACATGAAAGGCCTTCAGCGCGTCGAGCGCGCCGTCGGTGTCGCGCAGCAGCGGTGTGTAGCAGTTCCAATAGAGCTTGCGGAACAGGTGGAGGTTGATCTGCACGCCGCTCCCGGAGCAGTCCGCGCAGGCCTCCTCGCCGATCTTGCCGGTGCCGGCGCACAACACGTGCCGCGTCGTGAGCTTGCCGCGTCGCGCCTGCAGCCGGGTCTTCAAAGTCTGGTAGATCGCCTTCTGATCCCGTTTGAGGACCTTTTCGAGCTCCTTGCCGGCCACGCTGAACTCATAATGCGCCAGGCTCGCGTTGACGGGCACGGCCGGCGGGTCACCCGCGTCGAATCGGACGGCCTCCGGTTCGGCTTCGAGCTGCTCCGGTTCGCGGCGGCCGGGGTCGATCTCGGGTTCCTCCTCGGTCGGCGGCGGATCCGGGTTCTCGGTCGGCGGGCGCGGGTTCGCCTTCTTGCGCTGCTCCGCCTCCTCACGTTTGCGTTTCTGCTCCCGCCACATGAGCGAGAACTGCATGCGCGTCATGCGCGTCGCGACGATGCGCAGCCGGCTGTTGACGCCCGAATCGAACTTGATGTCGAGCGCGGCCGCGTAGAGTTGCGCCGCTTCGTCAAGGATCTTCACGCCGCGTTTTAGGAACGCATCGACCTCCTCCTCGGGCACCTCTTTTTTCCACCAGCGCTTGAAAATCTCGTCGCCCTTGCGGTAGAGCCCGTCGGCCTTTTGGACAAGCTTCTTGGCTTTGCCGCCCTTGATCGTGCCGTCAAGCCCGTCCGCGCCGACGATCGCCGCGCTCAGGCACACCAACGCGATGCCGGCGCCTGCTCCGATTCTCCTCATTCCGCGATTCTACACACAGTTGGCGGGAGGCCTGCCGCCGGAATCATGCGCGGCTGGCGGGTGACATCCGTTATCAATGGGAACGTGTCACGGCGGGTGCTATGCGTCCTCTCCCTGTGCGGGCTCATCGCGCACGCGGACGGCCCGCCGCCGCGCAAGGACGCTGTGGCCGTGGCTGTGAAAAAGGGCGTGGGTTGGCTGCGCACGGAGCAGAAGGCCAACGGCGAGTGGGGGACCAACGCGGGCGAAACCGCGCTCGCGCTCATGGCCATGCTCCACTCCGGCGTTGCCCCGACGGATCGGGTGTGCAAGCGGGCGGCGCGTTTCCTGGAGCGCGAGTTGCCCGACGGGACGGTCTATGGGGCCGCGCTCGGCACGATCGCGCTCTTGGCGCAAAGCCCGGAGGGGCACGGGAAGACGGTTCGCAAACTCGTGGACCATCTGATCGAGGGGCAGTGCGTCAACGGCCAGTGGACCTACGCGTACCGTAGGACGGCGAAGAAAAAGGGCGGCGACAACTCGAACACCCAGATCGCGATCCTCGCGCTCGAAGCCGCGCGGGCGCGGGGCATCCGTGTCCCGGTCGAGCCGTTCCGAAAGTGCGAACAGTACTTTCTGGCGAGCCAGAACAAGGACGGCGGGTTCGGCTACTCCGAAAAACAGAGATCGCGTTCGTACGCGAGCATGACCGCCGGAGGCGCAATGGCGATGCGCATCTGCGTCGCCGCGCGCAAGAACGTGTGGGTGCGCGACGCGGAGGCCGATGGCCACCCCGGAGTCGACCGCGCGTTCGCTTGGATCCAACGCAACTTCAAGCCCGAATTCAACACGGGCGCCGCGGCCGCATTCGGCAAGGGCCGCGCCAGCGATTCGTTTTGGCGGCACTACTGGCTCTGGTCGCTGGAGCGCGCGTGCTCGGTGACCCGCAAGAAACAAATCGGCAAGCGCGATTGGTATGCCGAGGGCGCGGACTTTCTGCTCGAGGGCCAGCACGAAAAGGGCCTTTGGCGGGGTCCGGAGCGAGCCATCGTGGCGACGTGCTTTGCACTCCTGTTTTTCAACCGCAGCACCGAGCGCGTCGTGACTCCGCGGGACCGTGATCTCCGTCCCGTGACCGAAGGCGATTGAGAACGTTCCCGCGCGGGCCGCGCGTATCGCCCAACCTCGTTACGATGACTCCATGTCGATGAGCAAACGGGACAGGGGGTGCCACATCGTGTTCGTGGACGCGCCCGAAGGCACGACGATGCGGGCGGCCAACGACGCAATCAACGAGTACACGGCGGATCGCCGGCGCGGCATGGCCATGTTTCACGACCATTTCGCGAATCGGGCGGGCGGGCTCATCGTTCTCGCGATCGAGACGGAGGAACAGTTGGCGCTGCTGTCCGAGCCGGGGCCGCTGGAAGGTTGGAGCGTGCGCACCCATCCGCTGATCTTTGCGGACAGCGCGTCGCGCTTTCTCAATCAGGTGGACTTCACGCTGAACACGTATCGCGACCGGCGGCTCACGGAGTTTCTCGACTTGCCCGCTGACGACGACGGCTAGCCCGACGACGGCGACGGTAGACGGCCCCTACGGCGGCGCTGGCTCCGAAGAGGAGCAACGTCGCGGGTTCGGGGTTGGGTGTGAAGTCGATGTCCTCGTCGACCGACGGGCCCGGCGGCGACTGGACCGGATCGGGGTCCGGCTCCTGGAACAATTCGGGGGGCGGCAGGTCAGCCAACTCGCGATCGAGTTGTTCGCCCAGTGTTTCCTCCGGTTGTTCGTCCGGTGTTTCGCCCAACGGACCATCCAATGGACCAACCAGTTCCTCGGCCAAGGGCTCGACCAGTTGCGGTCCCCAGATCGAGAACGAGTTGAAGCCGGTGCTTTGGCGTCCGGTTTGGAGAAAAGCCTGGGGGGCGATGTTGAAGTCCAAGAGTTGCTGTTCACCGTTGAGCCAAAACGCCGTGTGGAGCACGCCGGGTGATCTCTCGCCCGCTTGGCCGTAGTGAAACGAACCGCCAAGGATCTCCAGGCTCGTTCCGTTCACGAGGCCCAGACCGGGCCGACCCCGGTTCCGATGCGATTGGAATTCAAGGGTCCCGCCGGTGAACTCGAATTGTCCGGCGTCGAGATCGCGCTCCGCGACGACCGCACCGCGAAACGGAGATCGATGACGATCGGTGTCTGTGTGGCGGGCACTTCGCACGCGATAGCGCATCGGTTCGGCTTCCGCGGGGGAGAGCGAAAGGAACGCGATGGCCGCAAACGCGGCGAGGCTTCTTGACCCCAGTTTCATGACAGACAATCTCGTTGACCGCATGTATGGCCGGCCGGGCGAAGATCGCCCGACCAGGCCGGTTTGAGGGGAAGGGTGCAGTCAGCCCCGGCTGGAAGCTGCAGAACGTCCATGTCGAAAGGGGCCGTCTGCGCTTCCTCCTCCCTTGGCATGAGGCAACACCGGGGCCAATGCCGGCGCGGGCGCCAAACGGGCGTCTCATCTCGAAACGACAGCCGCCAAGCGCGCGGGATTTGGCGGGACAATAATTCGCGCCGGAGCGGGCCGCAACAGTCCGTTGTCGGTTCGACGCAACGGTGCGCGGGCCCTCGCGTTCCGAAAACTCCGCGGACCGAAGCGATTGTCGGGGCGAACGCGCGAACCGTTCAGGCTAGGGCCTGAACTCGAACACGGTCACATCGCCGCTTGCTTCGTTGGCCGACAGAACGTAGATCGAGCCGCCCTTAGCCATCCGGGCCAGTCGTTTCAGAGTCGGGCCGGGCTCGCCGGTGCGAACGGGAACGCGAGGATTCCGATGCAGATCGCGATGAGTAAATGGGATCGAGACACGTACGCAAACTTACGGGCAAGCTCGTGAAACGCATGAAGCTGCCGTCGTCTTTTTGCTGAGTTTGCGACTCCGCCTTTTTTTGAATTCGTGAGCGTTTCAAGATGAACCGATTATCTTGAATAGCGACAACTTCGGGCGCGCCGACGGGCGCGCGGGTTTTAGGCTGCCTCTGGCCCATGGACCACCGGGCTTGTGGGCGGCAAGGACCTGGACCGCGAATCCTGCGGACCCTCAGCGAAGGGTTTGGGGATACACGGCTCCGCAACGAGAGGAGGTGATCTGTGATAGGTAGTCCGAATAGGAGGCCGTTCTCCTAATCTGAGGACGATCGACGGGTCTCCCCTCTTAGGAGACGGCAATTTCCCGCGAGGGTCGCGTGAGCGACCCTCGCTCTTTTTTTGGGCCGGCCGAGGGCCGTCCAAAAAGGAAATTGGTGTTTCTGGCGCAACGGCTGACGCCGTTGGAGCGATTGGGTTCGAACGGTTTCTGGGGTTCGCGCGACGGCTGACGCGGTTGGAGCGATTGGGTTCGAGCGGTTTCTGGTGTCCGCTGACTTGAGCGCCAGCGCCCCGCGTTCCTGCTCCATTCGCGCGAGGGGCTTGCCAGCCGAGGCTTCTGCGAAGGCTGGGGGACGCAACATCTAGGATGCGCGTTCTCGCCTGGCCGTGTTCAGCCAAAGCAATCCGTTATTCATCTTGTCGCTGGTGCTCGTCGCTGGTGTTGCCGCGGGCTCGGTCTGTAAACGGTTGCACATCCCATCGGTGACCGGGCAACTGCTCATCGGCATCCTCCTCGGGGAGTCGGTGCTCGGCCTGTTCGATCACGCCACGATCGAGCGCCTGAGTCCGGTCATGCACTTCGCGCTGGGCCTGATGGCGGTGGCCGTCGGCAGCCATCTCAGCTTGAAAAAGCTGCGCAACGCCAAAAAGCGCCTCTCCCTCCTGGTCGGGATGGAACTGACGTTCACGCCGCTGCTCGTCGGCACCGCCGTCCTGGCGCTCTCCGACGCGCCCTGGCAAATGGCGCTGCTCCTGGGCACGCTTGCGGTTTCGACCGCGCCCGCCACGATCCTCGCGCTCGTCAAGGAGACGCGCAGCAAGGGCGTCTTTGTCAAGACCCTCGTCGCCGCGACGGCGCTCAACAACCTCGGATGTATCTGCCTGTTCGAACTGGCGCACGCGGCCGCCCGTGTGTCCTTCGACTCCTCGCTCTCGACGGCGGACCTCGTGCTCGCTCCGCTCAAAGAGGTCTGCCTCTCGGGGTTCCTCGGCGGAGGCGTCGGCATCGTGCTCGTCATCCTCACGCGCCGGGTCGTGAGTTCCGATCGCCTCACGGCGATTTCGATGGTGGCGATTCTGCTCACCGCGGGGCTGGCGGAACAGATCGGTGCTTCCACGCTGCTTGCCGGTCTTGTGCTCGGCGTCGTGCTCGCCAACCTCACACCGGACAAGGAGGAGATCGGGCACGAGGCGCTGGCGAATCTCGAGTACGCGATCTTCGCTGTCTTTTTCACGCTCGCGGGCATGGAGCTGCAGCTTCAATATGTCTGGGCCGGGGGGCTCGTCGCAGTGCTCGTTCTGGCTGCGCGCTTTTTCGGCAAGGTCGGAGCCGCCGGGATTTCCATGCGGTGGGCCGGCGCGACGAAGGGCCTTCGCCGCTATCTCGGCATCGCGCTGGTTCCCCAGGCCGGTCTCGCGGTGGGCCTCCTGCTCGCAGCGACCGAGGACCCGCACCTCGCCCCGATGCGCGACCAATTGCTTGCGATCGGCCTCACCGTGGTGCTTGGCAACGAACTGCTCGGCCCTGTGCTCACCCGCGCCGCGCTGCGCCGGTCCGGCGACGCCGGAAAGGACCGCGCGCGCCTCATCGACTTCCTGCACGAAGAGAACATCGTGACCGATCTCGAGGCCGAGACGAAAGAGGAGGCGATTCGCCGCATCACGGACGTGTTGGTGCAATCGAATCATCTCGCCATCGATCCGGAGGTATTGCTCCAATCGATTCTCGATCGGGAGCGCGCGGGTTCGACGTGCATCGGCGGCGGTCTGTCCATTCCTCACGCACGCTTGGAGGAGGGCGACGCCATCATCGGCGCGATGGGGATCAGCCAAAAGGGCCTGGGATTCGATGCGCCCGACGGCAAGCCGGTCCACTGCGTCGTGCTCCTCGCGACGCCCCCGGCAGAGGCGAATCGCCACCTCCAGGTGCTCGCGACCCTCGCCCGCGAGATCGGCAACAACCCGCGCCTGCAGTCCGAGCTCTACCACGCGAAGAGTCCGGCGCACGCCTACGACCTCCTGCACGCGGAGGAGTACGAGGACTGGAACTACTTCCTCGAAGACTGAGTCGAATGCGCGTCAGCGTTGCCGGATCCGCTCCACGAGGGGTTCAAGTGCGGGCGCAAGGAAGGCTGCCTGCCGGCGGCGCTCGCGTTCGTGATAGCGGGACGCCGGCGTCGAATTCACGTCCAGTAGCACAGGGACGCCCTCGTGCAGCACGTAGTCGAACTTGCCGTAGTCGAATCCCAGTTCGGCCTGCATGCGTCGAAGTTCCGGCGGGACCTCTACCGGTGTCCAGTCCACGAACTCGCGGCGCTTTACGATCGGGTCCTTGCTGCGATACAGGAAGGCGTCGCCGCGATCTCCCAGGAACGTGTAGCAGCGAATCCCATACAGTTCGTCGAATCGCTCCGGGATGAAACGTTCCACGATCAGGCCGCGTGTGCGAAACATCCTCGAGGGGACCAGGCGGTTGGAGTCGAACACGCAGTACTTCGAGCGGAGCATTAGCCCGGCGTACTCCGGGCCAAGGCGCTGTTCTCTCGCTTCCATCCGCCTGCGCAGCCGCCTTCGTTTGTGATATTCCGGACGGCCGCCGCCGTTCATGTCCGTCTTGACGATGACGGGCCCGACGTCGCGCCAACGGGTGCGCACGCGCAGCGAACTGATCCGCGACTTCGAGATGTTGCGCACGTGGCGATTGATCACGCAGGGGTGTCGTGCGACGGCGCGGCGGTATTTCCACGGTAGGACGGTGCAGTCCACGTGGAGGAACAGGACGTCCGAATCAGGCGTGTGTGGACCGGGGACGATCTCCACGTCATGGCCTTTCAGACGCCAAGCCTCGATCATCGGACTTGCGATGTAGTTCGGCGTGAACTTCCGATCCCGCTCGTGAACCATGACCGCGATGCGCATCGCGGCGAACTATAGCGGATCTTCGCGGGCGACCATGAGCGCCGCGGCGTGGCCCGGAGCCGCTTCGATCGCAAACACGTTCCAGTTTCCGGGCGAGTCGTCCGGCGGGGTGCGGACGACCGCTTCTCTTTCGTCCGGCAAGAACGCGACCTCGAACGTGTCCAGCCCGAGCGTGATCCCGGTTCCTCGCGCCTTGAGGTAGGCCTCCTTGCGCGTCCAGCACCGATAGAACGCCGCGGCGTGTCCGGACTCGGGAACGCTCTCCAGTCGTTCGACCTCGCCCGGCGCGAAAAACCGCTGCGCGAGACGCAGGAAGTCGCGGTGATCCCGCTCGGCTTCGACGTCCACGCCGAGGGGGCGCGACCCGCCAATCGCAACGAGCACGACTTCGCCGCTGTGCGAGACGTTGAACTCGACCTCGGGCGCCGTGCCGGGTTTCAGCGACGGTTTGCCGAAGCGCCCGTACTCGAACTCGAGAGCCCGCGGGTCGAGGGAGAGCGCGTCGCCCAAAAGCAGCCGCAGCGTGCCGCGCGCGACGATGAAGTGATGCCGCGGAGGTTCGACGATGAAACGCGCCGCACGCTCGAGTTCGGCCGGAGACAGCACGGCGCGGCAGTGCTCGAGCGTCGCCGCGTCCACCGGTCCGCGGGCCTGCCAGACGGTGACCCCGCCGGCCTCGATCAGCCGCTCGGGTTCCCGCGCAGCCACGTGGCGAGCCTCTCCATGCCTTCATCCAAACTCACCGCGGGATCGTATCCGAGATCCGATCGAGCCGCCGCCAGGTCGAACCAGTGCGCGGTTGAAAGCTGGCGTGCGACAAACCGCGTCATCGGCGGTTCGTTCTTGGCGCCGACCATCCGGAACAGCGTCTCCAGGACCGCACCGGCGGCATACGCCACGCCCGCCGACACGCTGCGCGTTTCGGGCGGGAGTCCCGCCGCCTTCAGGATGCGCCCGATCAACTCGCGCATCGGGATCGGTTCGCCCTGCGTCACGTAGTACGTGCGGCCGGCGATGGGGGACTCCGGCGCGAGCCGATCCGCGGCGAGCAGATGCGCGTCGGCCGCGTTGTCGACAAAAACCGAATCGACGAGCTTGTTGCCGCCGCCCAACAGCCGCAGGCGGCCGGCGCGTGCGCGTTCCACGATGCGCGGGACGAGGTGCGGATCCCCCGGACCCCAGATGAGGTGGGGGCGCAGCACGACGGTTGCGAGGTCCGCGCCGTTGGCCTCGAGCACGCGCTTTTCCGCGATCGCTTTCGTGCGGGGGTAATGGCACAAGAACGAGTCGGGGTAGTCCTGGCTCTCGTCGGTTCCCTCCTGGTCCTCGCCGTGAAACGCGACGCTCGGCGACGACGTGTACACGAGCCTTTGAATCCCGTGCGCGCAGCACGCGGCAAGCACGTGATCGGTACCGAGCACATTGGCGCGTTCGTACTCCCCGGCGGGGCCCCAAACGCCGGCCTTCGCTGCGACGTGGAACACGATGTCGCAACCCGCGGCGGCTTCGCGCACTGCGGCGCCGTCGCCGAGGTCGCCGCGAACCGTCTTCACGCCGAGTGCGTCCAACTCCGGATACGCGCCGCGCGAAAAGCTGCGCACGGAGTCGCCGCGCGCAAGCAGACGATCCACGATGGCGCGGCCCAGGAAACCCCCGCCGCCCGTTACGAGAGCTTTCATCGCAACTGCTTCGCGGCCCAAACGGCGAGCTTCTCGCGAAAGATCTTCGCGTTGTGCCGGGTGTCGACCGGGAACGACTTGTGGAACAGGATCGTCTGGATGCGCGCCGTGTGCGGTTGCGTCTGGCCTAGGTATAGGAGGCCCCCACGTATCCAGTCATCGCGGTCCCCGCTTGGGATTCCATCCGAATCCTCGCTCCAATAGGTCGAAAAGCCCTCGGGGGCCGGTTCTCGTTGGACACACAGAACGGGGATCGTCTTTCCTCCTTTCGAGACGCCGACGAGCGCGGTTCTGTAGACCTCGTGGGCTGAATTGAACAGCCCTTCACACGCCGCGGTGAAGAGAGTCCCTTCTGGCGTCTCCACGCGGTGCGCCTTGCGTCCGCAGAACCAGATGCGTCCGCAATCATCGAGATATCCGACATCGCCCATGCGGTGGTGGACCACGCCGTCTTTGTCGACGATCTTGGCGAGCGCGGTCGATTCCGGGCTGTTGTCGTAGGTGCGCGTGACGACCGGGCCTGCGACGGTGATCTCACCGATCTCGCCGGTGGGTAGTGATCCAATGGTCTCCCAACTCGCGATCGGCTCATCCGAGATCGGGATGATCGAGACCGACATGCCGCGCACCGGCTTGCCGACGCAGACGCCTTTGCCCTGCGCGGTCGCCGCCGCGGTCTCGCCGAGGATCTCCGCGCTGCCGATTGTGCTGACCGGTAGCGACTCCGTGGCGCCGTACGGCGTGTGGATCTCGGCGCCGTCGGGCAGCAGCAATTGGAATAGTTGGAGGATCGGCGGGGACGCTGGCGCGCCGGCGCTGATCGCGCGTCGGATCGTTTTCAGCTTCTTGCCGTGCCTCGCGATTCGGTGCACCAGCGCCGGCGACGCAAACATGTTGGTCACGCCGAACGTGTCGATGGCGTGCAGGATCTTCTGCGGGTCGGCTTTGGCCGGCTGCGTCGGGTTCATCTCTGGGACGACTGCGCTCATGCCCAACGCCGCGTCGAACAGCGCGAACAGCGGGAACGTCGCCAGATCGACCTCGCCCGGTTCGATGCCGTAGGTTTCCCTGAGCAGCGCGACCTGCGCTTCGAAGATGCCGTGGGTGTAGACCGCGCCCTTGGGCACACCCGTCGAGCCGCTGGTGAACAGCACCGCGCACGTTTCGTCGGGTTCGAACACCTCGGGAGCGCGCGCGCCCTTGTCGGCCATGCCGCGCACGAGTCCCTTGAGCGTGACGCCGCCCCAAAACAGCCGCGGCCCAACGGTGACGAGCTTGCGGATGGTCGCGCGCCCCCAACCGAGCAGCGCGCGCGCGGCGTGCGCTTTCGTGATGCCGATGAACGCTTCGGGCTTCGCCTCCGCGAGACAGATGCCGAGCTTCTTCACGCCCATGCCCGGATCGACCAGCACGAGGATCGCGCCGACCTTGAACAGGGCGAACGTGAGCGCGAACATCTCCGGGCCCGGCGGCACCATCAACACGGTGCGCACGCCGCGGCGAATTCCCCGCGCCTCCAGGCCGTGCGCGATCGCGTTGCTCTCGTTTTCGAGGCGCTCGAAACTCCACCGGCGAAAACCGCCCCGGCCGTCGGAGCTCGCCACCGCGAGCATTTCGGGCCGGCTCGCTGCCATCTGGGGAAGATGGCCCGCGATGTTCATGTCGTGGCCAGAAATTCCTCGGACGCTTGGCGGATCTCCTCGAACGCGTCCTCCAACACGAGGTGGCCGGCGTCCTCGAAGCGGACCACGCGCGCATGGGGGAGCCGGCGCTCCCACTCTGCGAGGAAGTGGTGGTCGAAGATGAAGTCCTTCATGCCCCAGAACAGGATCACGGGAATGTCGGTCAGCCGGTCGAGCCCGGCTTGCACCTTGCTGACCGCCGCGTAGGAGGGGTCGCTCTCCTTCAACGGGATGTCCTGCACGAAGCGATGCACCGCGATGCGGTTCTTCCAACTGTCGTACGGTTGCAGGTAGCCCGCGCGCTCCTCCGGGCTCAGGCGGCAGCGTTTGAGTCCGAGCGAGAGCGTCCCGCGGCTGAAGAGATTCATGCCGCGCACGAGCAGCGCCCCGATCGGGCTGCGCGCGAGGAGCAACGAGATCGGCATGGACTTGGACTCGGGAAGGTGAAACGCCGCGGTGTTCAACAGCATGATGCGGCGCACCCGCTCAGGGTGGCTCACGGCGTAAGCCATGGCGATCATGCCGCCCCAATCGTGTGCGACCAGCGTGATGTCGTCGTCGATCCCGAGCGAGTCCAGGAGCGCTTCGAGATCCGCGGCGCGCCGTTCGAGGCGGTAGGGGTAGCGGTCGTCGCCGGGTTTGTCCGAGAGGCCGCAGCCGATGTGGTCGGGCACGATCACGCGGTAGCGGTCCCTGAGCGCGGCGACCCATCGCCGGAAATAGAACGACCACGTCGGGTTGCCGTGCACCATGACGACCGGAGCGCCCTGGCCCTCGTCGAGGTAGTGCAGGCGAAGTCCGTCGCGCTCGAAGTAGTGGTGCGCAAACGGGTACGGCTCGCTCACCACTCGAGCCCCAGCATCAGGCAGTTCAAACCGCTGCCGATCCCCAGGAAGGCGACCTTGTGCCCGCCGTGCAGCGCCTCGCGCTCCTCGGCGATGGCCGCGGTGATGGGGAGCGAAACCGTCCCGATGTTTCCGAGAAACGAATACGTGGAGAAATCCTTCTCCTCCGGGATCCCGATCCGCGCGAGCACCGTTTCCTTGTGCGGGCCGCCGACCTGGTGGCAGATGACGCGGTCGACATCCGCGTTGCTCCACGCCATCTCCGCCAAAAACGCGTTCCACGTGCGCACCCCGAGCTCCACGCCGAAGCGCAACACGCCGACCGAGTCCGTGTCCATCTGCATCGGCAGCGCCTGCTCGCGATGCAGCGTCGGTGCGCCGGCCAGACCCCAGCGGCAGAGTTTGTGATGCTCCGGTGCGGTCTGCACCATGCCGCCGCGGAGCCGGTGCCCGCCGGCGCCATCGAAGCTGCCGTCGGTCAGGAGGACGGCGGCCGCCCCCGAGCCTCCGGTCAGCGTCGCCAGGCAGCGCGTGTAGTTCTCCATCGTCGGGTCGGTCAGGAGACGTGCGAGGGTCACCTCGACGATCTCGCGCGATGTCTCCGCCGTGACGACCATGCCCGCGCGGATCTGCCCGAGCTCGATCCGGTTCGCGATGTCCAAAATGCCGTTCATGACGCCGAGGCACGCGTTGGAGATGTCGTAGACCGCGGCGCCGGGATGAACACCAATCTGTCCCGCGACAGCGCATGCGGTGGCCGGTTCGAAGCTGTCGCGACAAACGCCGGCATACAAGAGCACCTCGAGCTGCTCCGGTTCGACGGTCGATTCGGCGAGGGCCTTTTGCGCCGCGGCGGTTGCGCCGGTGGCCAACGGCGTGTCCGGCTCCCACCAGCGGCGTTCGGCGATGCCCGTGAGCGCCTCGAGCTGGCCGGGCCGCAAGTGGAGCTTCTGATAGAGCGGCGCGAGGCGGTCTTCGAGCTCCTCCGATGTCACCGACACCGGCGCGAGCTCGTATCCGATCGCGTCCAGAAAGACGCGCTCGTATCTCACGTCGCACCACCTTGCCCTGTGGGCGTCGCGGAGGGTTCCATCTGTTGGAGTCCGAAGTTCTCCATCGAGTAGATCGCGCGGCCGTCCACGATCAGATAGCCGTTCGCGGATAGGGTACGCGCGGCGTCGTCAATCGACGTGATCGAGGCCTCGACGGTCACGCGGCCGTGCTCGGGGATGACCTGGCCGCGGTAGCTCCAGCGATGTTCCTGTCCGAGCACCGGCGTCTGGACCTCGAAGCCCGATCCCCAGCGCTCCGCCGCGAACACCTTGAGCAGTTGCAGGAACGATTCGAGGCCGAGCGAGCCCGGCCACACGGGGTCGTTCTTGAAGTGCGCTTTGAAGAACCATGCACTCGGATCGACGGTCGCGCTGCCGCGCACGAAGCCGAGTCCGTCGGAGCCGCCGTCGTCCTGCAAGACGTCGATCCGGTCGATCATGCGGAATGTGCCGTCGGGGAATGGCGGCGCGCTCGGGTAGGGCATCGGGGCGGGGCCGTTGTCGCCGTCGGGCGGGCCGTGCCGCTCGATCGCGCCGAGCCCGATCTGATTCGCCAGCGCCTCGGGCGAAAAGAAGCCGAAGTACGTCGTGCCGTCGTAGACCGGACCTTTCTTGTCGCGCACCGCGAGGTTGAAGCGCTCGATGATCATGCCGCCCGAGCGCGAGATCTCCGTCGCCTCGACACGCGTCGTCAGCATGCCCGCGTCGTGCGAAATCGAGCGGTGCTGGGTCGCCACGCCGCCGAGGTTGCGGAAGTGCAGCGCGCCGTCGCTGGTCAGCGCTGAGCCGAGATACGCGGCGAAGAACCCGCAGGGTTGGAGCGCGGCTTCGAGCAACACGGCATAGGGCATGCGCGCCTGGCGGTTGCTGTCGAAGTACCACGCGTCGGGCGCCACATCGAACTCGGCTTCGATCACGCCGCCGGCGGCGAGTTCGAGGGGCTTCGCGCCCGTGATCGCTGTCACGCGATCCAGAAACGCGAATGGCCGGCGCGGCAGCCGCGCGATGAACCGTTCGTCGTCGAACGGGCGGAACGCGGGGCCGAAACAGTCCGACGGGTTGCCCTCGCAAAACGCGAGCACCTGCTCGCGCGTGAACAGCGGCGGGCCTCCGGCGGCCAAGGTGTCGTCCCAAAGCGCCTCGACCTTGTCGCGCGTCAGCCCCGCGAGCCGCACCGACATGTCGCCGATCTCGACGACCGGTCTGCCGTCGGCAAGCATCAGCGCGTCCACGATGGCAAACGGCGCCGGGTCGTAGCCGAGTTCCTTGACGGTGATCTGGTAGGTGACTTTCTTCGTGCTCTCGGTCACCTGCCCGCGGCATTTGAGGCGGCTCTTCACACCCGCGATCGGCTCGTAGTGGACTTCGTCGCGCTCGCCGATCCAGCCGAGCCGCAACAGGAACAACCGGAGCGTGTGCAGGCAGCACTCGTACATCAGCGTGCCCGGCATCACCATGTCGTCGGAGAAGTGGCACGTCAGGAACCATGCGTCGGGTTGGATGTCGTGTTCCGCTTCGATGTACCCCGACGAGAAACGACCACCTTCGAAATCCAGTTGCGTGACGCGGTCCACGAGCCGCATCCGGCCTCCGGGCAGTGTGCGCGGCGCCGTGATCGGCAGCGCGGCAAACGCATCACCCAAACAGGAGAGGTCGCCGGCGCGCAGCGCGTCGAGTTGCGCGTCGTCGTACGCATCCTGCCGCGTGGGCGGGGCGAGCGGACGCCAATCCTCGGGACGGATGCCGGGCCGCGGTTCCAGATCGATGCGGGTCTTAACGATTCCCTGGCCGGCGGCCAGTTCGGCCTCGGAGAAGAATCCGGCGCATCCCTCGCGCATGGTCAGTAGCGGGCGGCCGTCGACGGTCGCGTCGAAACGGAACTTGAAGAGATACGTGTCGCCCTGTTGGAAGAAGTGTTCGATTGCGATGTCGTAGCGGATAACAGCGCCGGTTCGCGGCAACGCATCTTGGAACGTCACCACCGCGTCAAGCAGGCGGTAGACAGCTAGGCCCTTCGTGATGAAGTCGATGCCGAGATAACCCGACAGGAACAGGTCCGCCTGGCCCGCTTCGACCGCGATGCAGGTCGGAATGCGATCGGCTTCGAGGTACCAATCGCGCGCGCCGACGTCGTGCTCGGTCACGACGCGCCCGTGCGTCATGGAACGCGGTACGGCTTCGATCTCGACGATGCGGTCCGCGAGCATCAACGGCTCGTCCGGCAGCCGGACGCGAGTGGGATGCGCGTCGATGCCGGCGAACTCCTCGCCGAGCACGCCGGCGATGGAGCCGCGCGCGAACTCGAGGCATTGCTCCCGCGTGAGGGCGAGAGGTCGGGCTTCGACGGTTGCCGGCGGCGGTGCGAGATCGGTCCCTTGGCCGGAGAGACGTGCTGCGAGCGCAAGCTGCAACGAGGCGTTGGCGGCCATCGCCGCTCCCGCGTTTTGTGTGTAGCGCAAGAACGTCTGGTGCGCGTCGGCGCGAGCGGCCGCCGCGGCCTCGGATTCGGCGAGACCGGGGATCGTGCCTGCGCCCACTGTCGCTCGCACGTGCGCGGGCGTCGGTAGCGCCGGCGCCGCCATCGGTTCGGATGGTCTGCGAAACGGCGCGCCTCCGATCGGGATCTCGATGGCCGGGGCTTCCGCGCCGGCGGGGACGGCGATCGCGCCGGTCTCCTCACCGTAGAGCGGCAAAAGGTCCACCGGCACACGTTCGGCGATGAGGCGTCCGAGGGTGCGCAGGAGCGTGCCGGTCTCGTCGCGCTCGCCGTGACAAACGGGCGTGGCGAGATGCGGTCGATCGCCCAGGATCTCGCCGATCATGCGCGTGCACGACGCGCCCGGGCCCATCTCGATGAACACGGACACGCCGCGCGCGTGCGCGTCTTCGACCTGCTTTCCGAAGTCGAACCCGTGCAGTGCCTGGTCGAGGATGCTCTGCGCGCAGTTTTCGGTGGTGAGTTCGAGCGGTGCCGCGCCCGCCGCGCCGTAGAACAACACATCCGGCGGGGGCGTCACCGGGAACAGGTGCAGCGCCCGGTACGCGTCCGCGACGGGTTCGACGACGTCGCAGTGAACGGTGCTCACGCCGGGGATCTCGTGCATCGTGGCGCCAAGGGTCTCGACGGCGCGGGAAACCGCAGCGCGATCTCCGCCGATCACGCACTCGCGCGGCGTGTTGACGATCAGCAGATACGCGCGATCGATCGTCTCGAGCACGCGGCGCGTTTCCTCGGCCAGGCGGTTGACGACGCCAACACACCAATCGACCGACTCGTCATCGGACAGGTTCCACACCGATCGCACCGCGTCGCACCGACCCGCGAGTTCGTTTCGGAAAAGCGCGGTGTCGCGAAGCCGCTGCAACATCGTGTCGCGGTCGCGCCACACGCCCATCGAGAAGTACCCGGCGGTTTGGCCGAGGCTGTAGCCCAGTACCGCGCGCGGTTCGACACCGAAGCGCCGCACGAGATCCGAGCACAGAGTCCCGAGCGTGACCTGGCCCTGGATGCAGGCCAGCGGATCGGCGTCGATGCGGTTCCTCCAGAAGTGATCGAGGCGCAGTTGGCTCGCGAGGCGGTCGTTTGCCGCGTCCTGTTGGCGGGCGACGTCGGGCCACTGCGCCGCCAGGTCGCGGCCCATCCCGGCGTACTGGTTGCCGGAGCCGGGGAACACGAACGCGACACTCGCCTCGCGGCCCAGCGGATTCGCGCGGTGGAACACGCGTCGTGATACCGGCGGCGCGCCGCCCACACGCGCGTTGGCTTCATTCAAGAGCTTGAGCGCTTCATGTGCGTCGCGCGCGACCAGTGCGGTTGCGACCGCCGCTTCGGGGTCCGGCGCCCGCAGCGCAAACCAACCCCGCGCGAGCGATTCGATGGGGGCGCCGATGCCCGCTTCGAGATGCGCGTGCAAGCCGTCGGCCGTCTTGGCCCACGCGGTCGCGTCCGGGCCATCCACGACGAACAACGCTTCACCGCGCGGGCCGAGCGGTTGACGGCGTGGGGCTGCGCCCACGCGTTTGCTCGGCTCGTGTTCCTCGAGAATCACGTGGCCGCAGCCGCCGTCGACACCGATCGCGCCGACACCGAGGCGGCGCGGTCCGTCCGCACGATCGCGCATCCAGTGCCGCGGCGGCTCGTTCGTGCCGGCGGGCACGACATCTTGATCCAGCGCGAGCACCGCACGCGCAAGCGACGCGAACGATGCGGCTGCTCCGGCGTGACCGATGCGTGTCTTGACGCTGCGGGTCGCGGGCGCGTCCGTGCCGAAAAATCGCGCGAGGCCGCTCTGCTCCACCCGGGTCTCGACCGGATCCCCGCTGCCGTGGATTTCGAGATAGCCGAGGTTCTTGCCCGCGTCGCCCGCGTCCGCAAACGCGCGCTCCAACGCACGCGTGTAGGCCGCGGTGTCGCCACGCCCGCGGCCGCCCGCCGCGCCGAGGCCGCGCACGACGGCGTAGACGCGGTCGCCGTCGCGCTCCGCGTCTTTGAGCCGCTTGAGCACGAACGCGGCGGCGCCTTCGCCGACCCGCGAGCCGTCGGCGCCAAACGGCATCGTCTGGTCCGTATGAAGGACTGCGCGCGGATCCCCGGCGAGGTCGACGGCGCCAACAAGTGCGGAATCGAGTTCGTGCCGGCGCAGCGCACGCACCGCGACCTCGAACGCCCGCAAACCCGAAGTCTCCTCGCTCGAGATCGTGTAGCTCGGGCCGCCGATGCGGAACTCCCGCGCGAGCCGGCTCGCGACGATCCCGCCCAGTGCGCCCATCGTGCGGTTCGCGGTGAGCGGCGCCATCGCGGCGTCGCGTTCGCTGGCGGGCAGCGACCAACGAACGTGATAGTTCGTCGTGTTGAGGTCGAGCGCGATGCCGACAAAGACACCGGCGCGACGATTCGCTTCGGCGGTCGAGACCCCCGCGTCTTCGAGCGCGCCCGCCATCACCTGCAGCATCAAGAGCTGCTGCGGCAACATCTCCTCGAGTTCCTTCGGCGGGATCCGGAACCGTTTGAGCGGGATGCGCAACCCGTCCAGGTAGTAACCCGCGAAACGGGGATCCGCGGCGTCGTCGAGACCCCACCAATGTTGCGGCGCCGCGGGCTCGTCCGGGGCCTTGTCGGGCTGTCCGCCGAACACGCGCTCCTGAAATGCTCGCCGCCCAAACCAGCGCCCGAACGCGACCTCCAGGCCAACGATGGCAACGTCGTCCTCTTCGTTGCGCCTCGGCTCGGTCGGGACCACCGTCGACGACGCGGCCGCGGCTCGGTACTCCTCGACCAGGACATGCGCGTTGATGCCGCCGAACCCGAACGCGCTGATCGCCGCGCGCCTCGGTGTCTGTTCGTCGCGCGCGACCCACGCACGGCTCTTCGACAACACGGTGAACGGGCTGTCGGAGAGCGCGGATTCGGGATTCGCGTCGGCGAAGTTCGCGGTGGGAGGCAAACGCTTGTTCGCGAGCGCCATCAAAACCTTCATCAAGCCCGCGGCGCCGGCACCGGTCAAGAGGTGCCCGACGTTGGACTTCACGGAACCGAGCACGCAGCGCCCGCGCTCCCCTTCGTCGCCCCAGAGATCCTTGAGGCTTTGCACCTCGGCGGCGTCGCCGACCGGCGTGCCCGTCGCGTGGCATTCGATGAGGTCGACATCGTGGGGATCCCAGCCGGCGTCGGCGTACGCGTCGCGCATCGCGCGCACCTGGCCTTCCGAGCTCGGCGCGAGCAGGCTGCCGCCCAAGTCGTTGGAGAGGCCGACACCGCACAGGACGCCGTGAATCGTGTCGCCCTCCCGTTCCGCGTCCGCAAGACGTTTGAGCAGGAACATCCCGCCGCCTTCGCCGACCACGAGTCCGTTCGCGCGCTTGTCGAACGGCGAGCATGTTCCGTTCGGGCTCAGCGCGCGCAACTGGCTGAATCCCATCTGCGTGTAGAGACACGACGGTCGCGCCATCCCGCCGGCCAGCATCGCGTCGGCCCGCCCTGCAACGAGCTCATCCATCGCGAGCTTGATCGCGTACAGCGAGGACGCGCAGGCGGCGTCGAGGGTGTAGCCGCCGCCGCCGAGTCCCAGCGCTTGGGCGACGAGCCCGGCCGGCAGCCCCGCGACGTAGCGGTTGAGCGGGTCGGTCGATGACGCCGGCGGCATGCGTCCGCTGACTCGCGCGTACGCGCGTCCGATGGTTTCGACCGCGAGCCTGGATGACGCGTCCGTCGGCAGCGCGATGTTGCCGAAGATCACGCCGACGCGGGCGCGGTCGAGGGTTTCGGTCTGCGCGCTCTCGAACGCGGCCTTCGCGGAAGCCAGCGCGACGTGAAACATCGGGTCGAGACCGCGCACGGTCTCCGCGTCGATCGCGAGTCCGGTCAGATCGGCTTCGAACGGATCGAGCAGGCACGCGCGCCGCGAATAGACATGGTCGGCCTTGGCGACCTCGGGGTGATACGCGACATCCGGCGGAAGCAGCCAACGGTCCGCCGGGACATCGCGCGACGCATCACGGCCCGCTTCGACGTTTTGCCAGAAGCTCAAAAGACTCGTCGCGCCGGGGAAGACACCCCCGAGTCCGACGATCGCGATGCGCGGCGAGCCCTGCAAGCGGCCCTCCTAAGGCTCGACTGGCAATCGGTTCCGCGCAAACGCGAGATCGAGTGCCCCGTCGAGCGCGCACGCGTAGTCCTTGAGCCGCGCGATCACGGTGCCGTCGGCGGCGCGGAACTCGAAGTCCGCGCGCACCATCGACTCCGTCGACTCGCGCACCCAAGCGACGATACGCACGGTCGCTTTCTCTAGAGCGCCGATCTGCTGGAACTGCCGGTACCCGCCGATCTTGGTCGGCAGCGACGGGCGGCCGAGGAACCGGCGCGTCCACAGGATCGCGAGCTGGAACGCGGCGTCCACGGCGAGCGGATCGGTGAAGAACCGCCGGCGCGGCGGCGATTCCATCCACTCCTCGGGCTGCGGCCCGGTCTTCACCGTCGCGGTGAGCCCCTCCGGCGACCAGCCGTCGACGGTTTCGACCGCCTGGAAGTGGGGGCCGTGGAACAGGAGGTCGCCGTACAACGAGCGTGTTTCGTCAAACGCGGCGAGTTCCGCCGGATCGGCGGCGGGCGCGGGTGCATCCTCTTCGCCCAGCAAGATCTCCGCGCGCGCATGCAGCGTGTCCTGTTCGCCGCGCAACTCGACCGGCACGCGGAACAACGGACCTTCCTTTTTCGCCTTGCCGGCGTGCATGCGCAAGAGGAGGGAAGCTCCGCTCAAGACGACACCGCGCAGCACCTGCAGGCTGTCGACACCCAGGAACGGCAAGCCCGGATTGGCATGCGCGGCGGCGTGCGCCAGCCATTCCTGCGTCATCGCGACCGGCAACACCGCGCGGCCGTCGAGCACGTGCGATTTCAAGAACGCGTGCTTCTCGATGTCGATCTCGCGCTCGAAAACGAGCGGCAATTCGCTCGGCACGGCCAACGGCGTGCGGCTGCGCGGACCGAACACGACGGTTTCGACCGCAGCGTGGGCCGACGTGAGCGCGCGCACGAGGTGCTTGGCGCCGGATTCCGTGGGGATGAGCGAGACGCCTTCCTTTTCGAAGACGCCGCGCAGCGACGCGTCGACCATGCCGCCGTCCCACGGCCCCCAGTTGAGCGAGAGCACGCGGCACTTCGGATACCGCGCGGCCGCGGCGAGGGCTTGTTTGTTGAGCACCTCGTTGGCCATCGCGTAATCAACCTGCCCCTTGCGCCCAAATCGCGCGGTCGAGGAGCTGAATAGGATCAGTGCGCGCAAGTCCTCCGGATCGAGAGCGGCGAGCACGTGGCGAAGGCCGCCGACTTTGGTGTCGAAGACCAAATCGAAGCTCTCCGCCGTCTTGTCGAGGATCAGTTGATCCGCGAGCACACCCGCACCGTGTATGACGCCGCGAACCGGGCCGGGCTCTTTGGCGATCGCATCGCGCACAGCCACCGCGTCACGCACGTCGGTGGCGCGATAGGTAACCGTCGCGCCGGTTTCACGCAGCGCGGCCAGGTTGTTCCGGATCTCGCGGTCCGCGAGGCAGCGCTTGACGGCCGCCTTCAGTTCGCGCGGCGCGAGTTTCTTACCGGCGTTTTGCAGCACGGCCTTTTGAATGGCAGCCGCGTCCGCGAGCCCGCGGCTCCACTCCGGTTCGTCGCCAGGCAAGTCGCTGCGCCCAAGGATGAGCAACCGGGGTTGGCATGCGCGGGCCAGCGCGAGGCAGGCTTGCGCGGTCACGCCGCGCGCGCCGCCTGTGACGACGACGAGGTCGTTCTTCCGCAGCGGGTTTCCGCCAGAGTCACCGCCGCGAGAGTCATCGTCGCGAGTGGCGGCGTCACAGGTGGTGCTGATGAGTTCGAGCACGCGGCGGCCGTCGGGCGAAACGCCGACCTCGACGGGCCCGATTGCGAGCAGCTCGTCGGCGAGGGTCTCCGCAACCACGTCCACATCCATCCAGTCCGGCGCGCGGTCCAGTGCGCGGCAGGACACATCCGGCCATTCGTGGGACGCGGACTTGGTCAGGCCTGCGAGGCCGCCGGACATCGGATCGGCGAGACGGCCGCCGAGGAGTCCAAAACCGCCGTCGAGGCGCGAGACCGTCGCGAAGATCGCCGCGGTTCCCTTCGCGGATTTGTGAAGCGCGGGGCCGGCACGCTTGGCCATGCGCCATGCGCTCTTCAAAGCCGCGTCGTCCATGCCGCGCGCGGGCGCGAGCAACACGAGGCCGCTCAGTGCCACGGGCACCGTTCCCGGCCGCCGCGGACCGACGACCTTTGCTTCGATGCCGCGCGCGCGCAGCGCGGTCGCCAGCGCCGGTGCGAGTTTGGAATCGTCGTCGGTGATCCAAAACGTCGCGCCGGATTTCACGCGCGCGGGTGCACGCGGACCGCTCGGTGCGAGCTTGGCCGTGAGTTCGAATGTCTCGAGCGCCGGCTCGAATGCCGCTGGAGCCAGTGCCGCTTGAGTTGTTGCCGATGGAGTCACCGCCGCTGGAGTCACCGACACGGGTGGAACCGCCTGGGGCTCCTCTTCGATCGTTGCGGCGGCGGGGGGCGGCGGTTGTTCCGCCTCCTTGCCACCGAGGTACTCCTGGATCTCGCGCAGCGTGCGCAGGCGGCCGAGCTGGTCCGGCTGCACCTTCGGCGCGTCGGGCAAACGCTCCTGCATCGCCGACAGGATCTCGACGCGCTTGATGGAGTCGATGCCGAGATCGGCGTCGAGTTCCATGTCCAGTTCGAGGATGTCCTGCGGGTAACCGGTTTTCTCCGCCACGATCTCGAGCAGCACCGTGCCGATGTTCTGCGACGCGGCCGGTGCACTTGCGCTGCCGTTCGTCGGCGCGGGTGTCGCAGCCGCGATCGGTGCCGGTGTGGGTGCCGGCGCAACGGGCGCGGGGACCGGTGCCACCGGCGCGGGCGCAATCGGTGCGGCCGCCGGCAACGGCGGTAGCGGTGCAATGGGTGTAACCGGGGAGACAGGGGCGACCGGTGCGATGGGCGCGATCGGTGCGGGCGCAACCGGCGCCGGCGCGATCGCGGGCGGTGCTACCGGCAACATCGGTGCTCCGACGGATGCGTTCAGCAGGTTCTGTTGCTGCTGAATGAGTGTGTGGAACTGGTGTTGCGCGGCGGCTTGTCCCTCGAGGAACTGCTGGTGCAGACGCGCGGTCTGCTCTTGCAGCCTCTGGAGGGCAACCATGTTGTCCTGGGTGATGCGCAGCGCATCGATCAGGTGGCCTTGCTGCGGTGCCGCGGGGACTACCGCGGACGGCATTGCCGCTGCGGGCACTGCGGCCGCGGCCGGGCGGGATTCCTTCGCCGGACGATCCATCGTGTTTGTCTTTCGAGTACGAATGTTGGCCCCACCGATCGCAAAGCTCAAGGAATGTCCGGCTTTGCCCGTGGGGGCGCTCGCTGCTGTGTCAGAGATGCTGGTCCCGGATTCCCAACGGGTGAGATCCACCGTGTG
>JAZFYD010000216.1:0-14720 GCA_036443405.1 Planctomycetota bacterium | reverse complement strand
GCACTTCGCGTCCGAAGACGTAGTTGCCCATCGACGCGAGGCATCGGCTCGGGTCGCCCGGGATCGCCGGCGGATCGTCGACTTTTTCGTGAAAGCCCTGGATGCGCAGGTCCGAATCGGTTTCGAGCACGCCGAACCGCCGGCCCTCTTCGCGCGTGACGGGGATGGACGCGATGGACACGTCCGCCTCGTTCCCGTTGTGCAAGCGCAGCATCTGCGCGAGGTCCATCCGGTAGATGTGGTCGCTTCCGAAGATGCAGACGAGGTCCGGCTTCGCCTCCTGGACGAGGTTCAGGTTCTGGTAGATCGCGTCGGCCGTGCCCTGGTACCAGACCGCGCCGGCGGTCTGCATCTGGGCGGGTACGGGAACGATGAAGTGCCCAGGCCACAGGTTTGTGCCCATCCAGGCCCGCTGCAGGTGCTCGCTGAGCGATTGGCTCTTGAACTGGGTCAGGACGTAGATCGATTTCACGCCCGAATTGACGAAATTTGAGAGGACGAAGTCGATGATGCGGTAGAGCCCGCCAAACGGCACCGCCGGTTTGGTGCGATGGCGCGTTAGCGGTTGGAGACGGTCGCCGCGCCCGCCCGCCAGAACCATGCCGAGTACCCGTTTTCTCATGCTGCGCCGATCTTATGAAATCCCGAAGCGCCGCGGGCGATCGGTTGCACCGGCCCGGGTCCCCGTCGAAGATTCATGCTGGCATTAAGTCGGCTTAATGCCGGGCGTCGGCCGTAAGCTCTTGCACGCTAGGGCCTAAGGCCGGTTCATCCCGAGGCGCACCGGTGCGACCGAGATCTGGACCCTGTCGCTCCTACAATCGACCATAGCCGCCGTGAAGCTGGTCACCGCCGTCTTGGCCCCCGAAAGGCTCGACGCTGTTACGGCCGCGCTCGCGGGCATCGACGTCTACCGAATGACGGTGACCGAGTGCCAGGGCGTGGTGCGCGGAGGTTCGGATCCCGATGGGGTCGGCAAGCTCAAGCTCGAGATCGCGGTGAACGAGAATTTCGTGAAGCCGACGATCGAGGCGATCGAGACGGCCGGGCGACTCGACGAGGAAGATGCCTCCGGCTTCGGAAAGATCTTCGTCACGGAGCTGTTGGACGTGGTCCGCATTCGAACTGGCGAACGCGGACCGGACGCGATTTAAGGAGAGGTGATGAACCCTGCTGATGTGCTTGCGCTTGCCAAGGAACAGAACGTCAAGGTGGTCGATGTTCGATTCACCGACCTACTGGGAACCTGGCAGCACTTCACGATCCCCGTCGGTGCTTTGGATGCGGACAGTTTTGACGAGGGATTCGGATTCGACGGCTCCTCGATCCGCGGATGGAAGACGATCGACCAGAGCGACATGATCGTTCTGCCGGATCCGTCCACGGCCTGGATCGACCCGTTCACGAAGGAATCGACCCTGATCCTGACCGGCAACATCGCCGACTGCGTGACGAACGAGGAGTACGGTCGCGACCCGCGCGGCGTCACAAAGCGCGCTGAGAACCACATGCGCGCCACGGGCATCGCGGACACGATCTTCTTCGGCCCCGAGGCGGAGTTCTTCCTCTTCGACGACGTGGTCTACGAAAGCGCCACGAACTTCGCGCACTTCCGCGTGGACAGCCCCGAGGGCGCTTGGAACAGCGGTCGCGACGAGGGCGGCAACCTCGGCTACAAGGTTCGTCCCAAGAGCGGCTACTTCCCGTGCCCGCCGACGGACACGCTGCAGGACATCCGCACCGAGATGATGCTAACGCTCGAGGAGTGCGGCATCGTCTGTGAAGCACAGCACCACGAGGTCGCGACGGGCGGCCAGTGCGAGATCGACATGAAGTTCTCGCCGATGCTCGAAATGGCCGACGCGCTCATCAAATACAAGTACATCATCAAGAACGTCGCTCGCCGCCACGGTCTCGCGGCGACGTTCATGCCGAAGCCGCTGTTCGGCGACAACGGTTCCGGAATGCACTGCCACTTCTCGTTCTGGAAGGGCGGGAAGAACGTCTTCTTCGGCGACGGTTACGCCGGACTGAGCCAGGAGGCGCTCTGGTCCATCGGCGGCGTCCTGAAGCACGCGCCGGCTCTGCTCGCGTTCACCAACCCGACAACGAACAGCTACAAGCGTCTCGTGCCGGGTTACGAGGCGCCGGTCAACCTCGCGTACAGCTCACGCAACCGCTCGGCTGCCGTTCGCATTCCGGCGTACAGCCCGTCCGAGAAGGCCAAGCGTTTCGAGTTCCGCTGCCCGGACGCGACGTGCAACCCGTACCTCGCGTTCCCCGCGTTGATGATGGCTGCGCTCGACGGCATCCAGAACAAGATCGATCCCGGTAAGCCGATGGACAAGAACATCTACGACCTGCCGCCCGAGCTGTTGCGCGAGATTCCGAGCACGCCGGCGACACTCGACGCCGCCCTCGACGCGCTCGAAACGGACCACGAGTTCCTGCTGCGCGGCGACGTGTTCTCCCAGGACCTGATCGAGGCCTGGATCGGCTACAAGCGCGAGAACGAGGTCAACGAGCTCGCACTGCGCCCGCACCCCTACGAGTTTGAGCTCTACTTCGACGCCTAGTTTCCATCCGGCACAAAAGGCGGCGGGTTTCGGCTCGCCGCTTTTTTTCGTGCGCGGTCGGGTCGTTCAAGAGTCGCGGTCGAGGGCGTGATCCTGCACCGCCGCGAACACCGGTCCGCCGAGCGCGCTGTCGATCCACTCGGTCTGACGCGGATGGCAGCTCTTTGGGTCTATGTGGGCGATGCCGTTGACCAGCGCGCCGTACAGGACCTGCAGCGCGCGCCGCACGTCGCGCTGGAATTCATCGAATGAGTAGTCGCGTCGGCCGAGCGCATCGTGATAGCCGCGCAGCAACTCGTCTTCGTGTTCGCGCCGCGCGTCGACCTGCACGCCGGGATAGAAAAACCACGCCGGTTTTGGCGCGATGTGGTTGTTCCGCGCGGATGCGCGACCTGCGAATCACGGCTCTGCGCGCCGAGATGTTCTTTTCTTTTTCGGTTTCGGGCCGCTTGGGGTTTGCGTCGGGTCAGTCGCTTGTGGGCGTGCTTTTGGCGGCGAGATGACGTTCGATTTCAACCAGCGAGTAGGCGGTGAGGAGTTGGGCTTCGAGCTGGATGCCCGTCTCCGTTTCCATGTCGATCTCGCGAATCAACCGGAGCAGATTCTCGATCATGTCGCGTCGCGTCGTCGGAGAGCTCATTCCTTCTCCTTGCTCCTGAACCTCGGGGGCTTGTGTTTCGGTCGCTTGCATGACCGATAACGGATCACGGATGACGGACAACCGAACGCGCCGCCCGATGTCTCGTTGGGGTGTGTCTTGGGCTGCCGCGGTCTTGACGGTGGCGTTGACCGGGGCGTGTGCGACTCCTCAGGTCCCTGTGCTCGCGTCGGCGGCGCGCGAAGCCGATGGAATAAGAGTGCAGTTTCGGCGTTTGACAAGACACGCCGGCGGCAAACTCGCGAGTTTGTCGGTGGACGCGGGGCGTCTCGAGGAAATCGTGCATTCCGCCGACGGTTTGACGGCGTCGGCGCTCTGGAAGGATGCGAGCGGCGCGGTGCGGGTTCGCTTTCCGTTTGGCGGCGACGCCGAACTTCGGGCAACGGATGCGGGCAAAAAACCGTGGACGCGCTATGTGTTCTACGAGGGCGGCGGGGCGGTGGTCAGCGCGGTGGTCCCGCAAGCGTGCCCGGTGCGACCGGCCATCGATCTGACCATCGAGCTCCCCGATGAGGTTCGGCGGGCGCTCCTCGTGTTGCCAAACAAGAACCGCGAGGAAATATTGGGACCGCGAACGGTGATTTCTTTGGACTTCCCGATCCGAACGGAACGATTGAAGTCTGGGGATCTCCGGCTGGAACTGGTGCTTTTTGACAAGAAACGGCACAGGTTCCTGATCGGGGTCGACGGCGACGGAACACCGGTTGCTGTCTCCGGACACGTTCAGACTCTGGACACATGGTTAGAATCCGATGCCGATGGAAAATGAGCGCTACCGCGACATCGTCCTGCCGGAGTACTACGAGGACATCTTCACCGAAGATGATCTCGAGTTCCGGTTCAGGCTGATTCGCAAACACATTCATCCGAAGCTCCGCACTTTGCTCGTCGGATGCCTCGATCACGTCTCCGAGGTGCTCGAGACGGATCCGCACACGTTCTCGCGCATGAAGCGCGAGCCGAAGGCGCGGGATGGGCAGCCCGAGCACCTCCGCTGCGCGTTCTATCGTTTTTGCCCCAACGAAGTTCGCGGTGAGGGCTACCCGAACCTGCGCAACTCGTCCGGCCGGGGCCGACAGGTCCCCGACTTCGATCTGAGCTTCTTCGTCGATCAAGAGGGGCTCGGCCTCGAGTTGCACATCGGGCGGCACGAGGAACTTTGCCTCCTCGAAGAGCTGTACGACCAGCACCGGGACAGGATCGACGCGCTGATGACGCTTGTGCGTCTCGGCGTGGATGGGCCGGCGGCACCCCGCCTGCTGCCCCTGAAGGGCATGATCGCGGCCAGCAAGGAGCAGCGTCCGAGCTGGATCGCGATCTTCGAACAGCGTTATCCCTTCCCGATCGCAGCCCGCGATTTCATGGGCCGATTCGAGGACTGCTTCCTCGCGCTGTACTCCATCTACGACGCAATGCTCTCCCGCGCTCTCGGTATCGAGGACAAGTTCGAGGAGCACTTCGTCAGGGTGGATGAACATTTCCAGCGGAGCGTCCCGGGGATCGACGGCATCGATGGCATGGACGGCATCGATGGCATGGAGGGCGGCGGCCCCGGCGGGTTCGGCGCCGGCGACTTCAGCGCGCCCGACGGCGTCGATGGTCCCGACGATGATCCCTCTTTCTGAGGACCCTCGTTCTGGGACCGCTCGTTCTGGCCCGTTAGGTCCGTGCCCAGTACGGATTGACGAGAGGCTAGTAGCCCGCTTCGCCTTTTAGCAGGAGGGATTCGCCGTCGCGGAACCCGGCCACCGTCACGAATGCGGGGGCCGACGCCTCGGCGGTCGCCCCGAACACGCGTCGCAGCGCGGCCAGGTCACCCGGCGCCATCCCGGCCAGCCTGGGCCCGTTCACGACCGCGCCCAGCACGAAATCCTTGTGGCTCTTGCGCAGGCTGTGAAGCACCCAGCCCGCCTTCCCGCGTTTGCCGCTCCCCTCGATGCGCTTGAGCGCCGCCGCCGCCAAGCGGTCGCCACGCGGGCCGCCCGCCACCACGAACCGGCCGCCGCGCTCGGCATATGCGAGCGGGAGGCCCGTGTTTCGATCTCCCAGGCCGCGAACCATCTCCCACGCGGTCTCGGGCAGGTTGTCGAGGCTGAGCTCCGCGTCCGCTACCCACGCGTAATACCCCTGGAGGCCCTTCACATCGCTCTCCTCCGGGTGAAAGATCATCGCGCCGAACTCGGACGCTGCTGCGACGCTCAAGCGGCGCAGCACGCGTGACGGGGGGCCCTCGGCAATCTCCCCCGTCGCGACGAACGAGAACATCCCGTCCTTGAAGTCGATGCCGAACGCGAAACCCGTTTCCGTGTCGACCGCGGTGAGCGCTTCGCGCATGAAACGGATCAGGACGGTTTTGTCCTCCGGCGCCATGCCCGTGTGCAGCGCGAGCCGGTGGGCCAGGAATTCCGCGAACAGCGTCGGCGGCAGCGTCGTTTCGACCCGCAGGCCGAGCCACGCCGGCAGCATCTCGATCGTGCCGCCGTCTGTCGGGCGTGCGGCCGCGATCGCTTCGCGCGTTGGTGAGTTCTTGCCCGGCCTCAACCGGCCGTGGAACTTGAAGCCGGCGGTGGAAACGTCGACTCCGAACTCGAGTTGATCCGTGGGGTGGCTCAACGCCGCCAGCAGCGGATGGAATCGAAACCGCACCGCGAGGTCGCCGCGCGGCAACGCCTCGCCCTTTTCCGTTCCGCCGCCCATCGCGCCGTCGGAGAAAAGGATGAGCGAGCCTTCTTCGCGGTAGCTGGTCCGTGAGCCGACCGCCGTCGCGATCGTGCTCTTGTTCTCCGCAGGCAGATAGCGCACCCAGGAGCCCGTTCGCGTGACCGCCAACCCGGCGCCGCGATCGGCCGCCAGTCCCTCGTGGGACGCGATGCCATAAAACGTCTCGTCGGCCCGGCCCGCGCGTCCCAGCATTCTCAAGAGCGCCTCGAATGCGTGCGGGTTCGCGTCCAGCGCGGACGGACTTGGCCCGCGCACCGTGATGGGGGTCTCGCCCGGCACAAAGTCCAGGAACGCGTCGCGCTCCACGGGCTCTTCGGCCGGGGTGGAAATCGCTGCCGGCGTTTCGCCGCTACAGGCTGCGAGCAGCGGTGCGCAAATCAGGGTGCAAAGGAGCCGGTGCTTCATCGAGCGGATGAACATACCAGACGAATCGCGCGCCGCGCCCCAGCCGAGCAGCATGCGCCGAGGCTCCGATTGAAGTCCGGTGCAGGCCGGGGCCGAGCTGGGACGCCTACTCGGGAGTCACGAGTCGGTGGACACCGACGGCGGAAAACAACGGCTCGGCGCCCCAGGCGGAGAGGCCGAACGCAAACGCCGGAAGCCTGGCCGCGTCGACCCGGTCGAAAACTGCCAGGCCGTTCACGGTGACCCACCACTTTCGCCCGATGCGTTGGATCACGATGCGGTAGGCGCTCGCCGGCGGCACGTCGAGCCCGGGCTGCAGGTACAGCAGCTGGTCGTAGCGATACCACTCGCACATGAGCTTCTTGTCGCGTTCGCGAAAGACGAGGGTGTGTCCGGACTGCACATCGCGGCCGGGCTCGCCGTCCAGCGTGATGCCGAACCGCGCCGGCAGCCGATTGTCGGTGCGCGCGTCCACGGTCAGCGCGACTCTCAGGTCGTTCGCGCCGACCAGTTCGGGGTGCCGCAGCCAGATGAGGTTGGCCGGGCCGCTTGCCGGTTTGTCCGGATCCACGACGAAGCGGTTCCACAGTCCGCGCTTCTCGGTACCGAGCGGGCGCAAGCGGCTGTTCTGCGTATCCCACTTACCGACCGTCTGTATCCAGCGGCTCGGGAGTCCCTTGAACGCCTCCTCGACGATGCGCTCCGCCGTGCCCCCCTGCGGCGCGATCTCGTCGCCGTCGATCGACTGCGCGTCATTCGACAGTTCCAACCCGGTCAGCGCGTTGCCGCGGGGCGTGGTCAGTCGGATCATGAAACCCCACGGGCCGCGCCGGTTGTGCACCTTGAGCAGGATCCGATTCCATCCCGCGCGGAACTTCACGTCGTAGTAGTGATCGTCCCAGCGGAACCGGTGCGACTTCGGGCGCTTGTCGATCAGCGCGCCGTTCAACTGCAGCAGGTGGCCGTCGTCGCTGCCGAGCCAGATCCGCGTGCTTGTCGGCTCCGCGACGTGCGCGTGGGTGACCGCAAACGCGCACGCGTTCTCCGGGTAGCCGTAACCCTGCCGCGTGAGATCGACGTAGCCGGTCGGGCCGACCTTCGCCTTCTTCCAGATCGCGGTGCCGAAGCCGTTTTCGAAATCGGGCGGCCGGGTTTCGGGTTGCAACACGACATCCGCTGTCCGGCCCTTCGCGTGAAACGGTCCGAGGATGCGATAGCGATCCACGATCCCGAGTTCCGCGCGCAAGCGTGCGGTGTCCTTGTCCTTTTTCTCCCGCAGCGCGAGCCGCAACAAACCGTGGCGCGCCCGGGAGTGCATCGCCGCCATGCCGGCGTCCGCCAGAACCTCGCGGAACCCCTGTTCGGCCTCCTTCCAGTTCTCCTGGCCGAACTCCGATTCGGCGACACGCAGGATGTTCTTGTCCCGGATCGTCTCGGCCTCGACCGCGCGGAAGTCCTCGCGCGAGACGGGGAAACCCCACGCCTCGAGCTTCTCGAGCATCCCCGGGCCGTACTCCGTCGCCAGGAGGTATCCAAAATAACGCATGAGCTGATGCTCGCGCTCGGGCCAGTGGCCGAACTGCGCCTCGCGCATGCGTTCGAACACGCGCCGGTACGGTTGCCAGTCATACGGGGCTTCGCCGGCGGGCAGCAGGCTGAAGAGGAAACCCGCCGCCGGACGGTAGGGCTGGATCTGGTGATAGTGCATCTCGCGGCCGAGATAAAACCGGACGAACTGTTCGCGTGCGCCGGTGATGAACTGGCGCGCCGCATTGGTCTGGCCCAGGCAGTCCATGGTGAAACCGGCGGCGAAATCAGCGAGGCCCTCGGTGAAGCCGTGGTGCAGCCACCCCTTGCCGAGCACACAGTGCCCGAGCTCGTGATAGTGGAGGAACCCCGCAACCGGCAGCCGGATGGCGCGGCTTCCCACGCGGATGAGCTTGCCCGGCGTCGTCGCGAGGGCGCCGCCGAAATCGAACGTTTCCTGGTAGTAGACGACGATCCTCACGCCGTTGAGCGTGAGCTGCTGCGACGCGAGATCGCTCTGGAAGATGTAGGCGAGGTCGAGCTCGTTTCGTTGCGTTGCCGGGATGGACTCGACGAATTTCTTCGGGCCCAGGAACAGGAAATGGCGCGACGAAACGACCGCGAGCCGCTTGAACCGTTCGTCTGCAACGAGTTCCTCGACCTCCTTGCGTTCCTCTTTCGGGACCGCGGCGGCTGCGCGCTCCTCGATCTCTCGGCGCAACGCGACGGCCTCGTTTTGCAATTCCTGCTTGTAGTCGCCGAACTCGAGTTCCTGGCATAGCCGGACGACGACGCCGTAGCGCTCGCGTTTGGCGCTTCTCCTCGCCTTCTTCAAGAGCTGCTGGCCGGTGCGCGACGTGCGGATCACTTTGGCCGCAAGCGCGTTGTCCTCCTCGGTCGGCTTGGTCAACTCGCGCAGCACGGCGGCTACCTGCTTCTCCTCGTTTCGGGCCGGAGAGGATTTCGGGCCGAAAAGATCACGGACCTGACGGCGCGCGAGTATGCACGCGTGGCGCTTGCCTTCGCGCAAGAACCGTCCCGCGGCCGCCCGCCAAACCCGTGCCTTTTCGTTGCGCTGGTGGTTGTCCAGAGCCTGCTGCTCCCGCGGGTCGATCGGGCGCGGCTCGGCCCAGCCGGCCTTGCGATAGGCGTCACGGAGCCGGAGCTTGGTGGAATTGTCGCTTGCGAGGCGGATCGCCTGCTCGAAATGCAACAGTGCCGTTGCGACATCGCCCGACGTAAGTGCTTTGTTGGCCTTGGCTTCCGTCTCTTCCACGGTGGGGCGGGGTGCAAGGAGCAAGAGCAGGCAAATCGTGGCCACGGTCTAATCCTACCGGTCTGCTTGCCGATAAGTGTTTGTGTCCGAACAGAGAAACGCCACCGACAATCGCCGCGCGTACCCGCGGCTAAAGGCCAACTTCACCGTGCGCTTCGGCATTTGCGGCGAGCACGGCCAAGAGGTCCCGGGGTTCACCAACGACCTCAGCCTGTCCGGGTTCAGCTTCACGGCCCAAAACAGCTCGGCGTCGGCCGGCGACCACATCGCGGTCGAGATCTCCGTACCGGGCTACGGTGACCCGCTCTACTTCCTGGGGCAGGTGATTCGCACCCGGTTGCTTGGTGGGCACACCGAGATCGCGTGTCAGTTCGATTGGCTCGGCAAGGCGGACCTCTACCGCGAGAAGCTCGAAGCGCTGCTCAAAGCGCACGGCGGCTAGGGGACCGGGGGCCGACAGGCGGGTTAGGACCCGCGCTCTGATAGCCTCATGGTGATGTCGCCCGAGATCCCGCTCTTTTTTGGGTGTGTGGTCCTCAGCGGTTTTTTCAGCGGATCCGAGACGGCGTTTCTCAGCGCGAACCGGCTCCGGCTGCGCGCGATGGCGAAACAGGGCGACAAGGCGGCCGCGCGTGTGCTCGCCCAGGTCGAGGACCCGCGCCGGCTGCTCGCCGGCATCCTCGTCGGCAACAACATCGTCAACGTACTGGCGGCCAGCAGCGCGACCGCCTACTGCGTCGATCGGTGGGGCGTGGCCCGTGGCGTGATCGCGGCGACGGCGGTCAGCACCGTCATCCTCGTGATCTTCTCCGAGTATCTGCCCAAGACGTTTGCGGCCAGGCACCCGATCCGGTTCGCCACAAGGATGGTCGCGCCGCTACGCGCAGCGATTCTACTCATGTCCCCGTTTGTGCGGCCGCTGGAAGCGCTGACCCGTCCGCTCGGCAAGCTGCTTCGCGGCGAGGAGGACTCCGTAGATTTTGCGGATTTGCGCATCGCGGTTTCCGAGGGCGTGAGCAAGGGAACGCTGGACGAAAACGTCGCACGTCTGCTCCGCGGCGGGCTGACGTTTCAGTGGAAAAAAGCCCAGGACATCCTGATCCCGCGGGTGGATGTCCGTGGCGTTTCCGCCGATGCGAGTTACACCGCCTGCGTCGATGCGTTCAAGCGAGAGGGGCTATCGAGGCTACTGGTCATGGAGGGGGACGACCCCGACTCCGACATTGGCTATCTCGCGTTGAAGGATCTGCACGGGGTGAAGCACGAGGCGCGCGAAGCGTGGACGGCGCGCGACAGCGTGCGCGACTCGGTGCGGGTTCCGGAGTCGCTGGCTGTTGTGAACCTGCTCGCGGAGATGCGCGAGAGCGGCGTGCACTTTGCCGTCGTGAAGGACGAACACGGTGGCACCGAGGGCATCGTGACGCTCGAGGACATCCTCGAGGAGCTCGTCGGCGAAATCCGGGACGAGCATGATCGGGAGGAGCGGCCGCCGGTGGTGGAGCGTTCGCCCGGCGTCTGGCTCGTGCGCGGCGACGTCAACGTGAAGGAGCTCGCGGATCAGCTCGAGCTGAACATCCCGAGCGAGGACGCGCACACCATCGGCGGGCTGGTCGGCGAGGACCTGGGCCGCTTGCCGCGCCAGGGCGATGTCATCGAACTCGAGGAGGTGCGTATCAAGGCCCTGCGGGTTCGCGGCCGCCGTGTGCTCAACGTGATGGTGGAGAAGTTGGTGTCCGACGAAGAGTAGCGCGCGCCGCGCTGCGGGCTACTTCTCTTCCGCAGCGGCCGCCAGATCGGCGCGGTGCACCTGAATGGATCGGGCCACGAGGAAGTTCGCAACCAGCATCTGCATCGCCGTGAGGTCGTCGGTCGCGCCGGCCTGGAGTAAAACGAGGCTCAGCGCGTGCAGCAGACGGCCTTTGCCGACCTCAACGAGCGCCACCACGTTCTTGTTGCCGTGATATCGGGCGGCGAGCCCGCGGCTCTCGACCAGCACCTTGCCGCGCCGGCTCTTGACGACGAAAAGGTAACCCTCCGTCTCGATCCACCAGCGCGCCTTTTTTTTCGGGAACACGTCTTTCATCAGCGGCTCGCGTTTGCCCGACGCGCTCGGCCGCACCTCGATCCGCTCCTCGTAGGTGACGCGCCCCGTCCACTTCACGGTCTTGGGCAGCGCCTTCTCGACCGCCAGCAACGCCCAGTCCGTCGACATGACCCAACCGCCGTCCTTCACGAACCGGCCCAGGCGTTTTAGTGCCGACACGCTGTAGTCCGTCTCCGCGAAATACTTCACGTCGTCGAACCGGTTGCGGATCGCCTCGCCCGGCGCACCCTTCTCGTCGAGGCCGGCCGCCTTGATCTCGCGCGCAAGCCGCGCCGCGGCCTCGGCGGGCGACGGCCGTTTGTACCGGCGATTGCTCGCCGGGAATTTCCGGTCGATCCTGTGACAGTTCAGAAAGAGGATCTGACGGCTCGGGTCGAACGTGTGCGCGTCGAGTTCGGCACAACTGATCACGGTGTGGGGGATTCGGAACGCGGTGAGGATCTCCTGCATGAAATCGAAGAGCCCGCCGACGACGATCACGTCCTCTTTCTTCAGTCCGCGAGCCAGATTCGTGATGCGGCCGTGACGGGCGGCGACGGTTTTGTAGACGCGGTCGGCCGCCTCCTGGTTGCGTTTGTCCAGGCGGCTCGGGGCGGCGCCGGCCTCCTCGCCGGACTCGGATTTATCCTCCCCGGCATCCTGCGCCCCGATCCCGACCGCGAAGACGCATCCGGCAAAAAGCGCAAAGGCGAGCCGGCGTGTGGCGGAAGTCATGGGGGTGTCATCCTGCCATAGAGACCGCGGCGTGCCTGCTCGCAGACGCCCAAAAACCCGGATGCGGGGCCGTCAGCCGCCGGGTCGTCCCGTCTCGCCGGATGCTGTCGTTGCTGGATCTGCCGGTATACTCTCCGGCTTCAATTCGGGCCTGTAGCTCAGTTGGGAGAGCGCTGCGTTCGCAATGCAGAGGTCGGGAGTTCGAGTCTCCCCAGGTCCACCACACCGCCCGGGGGCAGCAAAAAGCCCAACGGCTTGCCGCTGGGCAACGTATCCAAGGTAAGTTTCGAGATTCTGCTGAAACCACCCCCAAGGGATCGGCGCCCCTGCTGGCGCCCAACGTTCGCCACGAGAGTCAAAAGATGATCGAGATTCGAGATCTCACCAAGCTGTACGGCGATTTTCGCGCTCTGGACGGCGTCAGTTTCGACGTCGCCCAGGGCCAGATCGTGGCTTTCCTGGGACCCAACGGTGCCGGGAAGTCGACCACGATGAAAATCCTGACCGGCTATCTGACACCCAATGCGGGCACCGCGACGGTCGCCGGTCACGATGTCGTGAACGATTCCCGCGCGGTCCGCGAGCGCATCGGCTATCTGGCCGAGACGACGCCGCTCTACACGGAAATGCAGGTCAACGAGTTCCTGATCTTCGCGGCGCGGCTGCGCGGGATTTCGGGCGCGCTGCGCAAGGAGCGGCTCGACTGGGTCACCGGCATCTGCCACATCGGCGCGTTCTGGAAAAAGCCGATCGGCCAGTTGAGTCGCGGCCAGAAACAGCGCGTGGGCTTCGCGGCCGCGATCCTGCACGATCCGCCGGTGCTCATCCTCGATGAGCCGACGGCCGGTCTCGACCCCAACCAGATCGTTGAGGTCCGCAACCTCATTCGCGGCTTCGCGCAGAAAAAGACGATCATCCTCTCGACCCACATCCTGCAGGAGGTCGATGCCATGTGCGAACGCGTGGTTTGCATCGACCGCGGCAAGATCGTCGCCGACACGACGACAGCCGACCTGCGCGACAAACACGGTGACATGGAGAAGGCGTTCCACGAGTTGACGCGCAACGACCTCGGCGAGGTGGCCCATGCGTAACACCCTCGTGCTCGCCTACAAGGAGCTGAAGCAGACGTTCTTCAGCCCGATCGCGTACGCGTTCCTCGGCGTGTTCGTGTTCTTCGTCACGTTCATGTTCTTCCGCTCGTTCTTCCTGATCGGGCAGACGACGCTGTCCGGTTTTTTCAACCTCTTCCCGATCGCGTTCGCGATCGTGATTCCCGGGATCACGATGCGCATGTGGGCGGAGGAGCGCCGACAGGGGACGCTCGAGTTCCTTCTGACCTCGCCCTGCGAGACGTGGAACCTCGTCGTCGCGAAGTTTCTCGCCGGTCTGACGCTCGTCGGGTGCTGCGCGCTGCTCACGCTGCTCGTCCCGTACACGGTCGCGCGTTTCGGCGACCTCGATCCGGGGCCGGTCTGGGGTAGCTACATCGGGTCGCTGCTGATGGGCGGCACCTGCATCGCGATCGGCATGTTCTGTTCGGCATTTACCGAGGACCAGGTCGTCGGTTTCCTCGCGAGCGTGAGCGTCTTGCTGGCGCTCGTGTTGGTCGGGAGCCCGTTCATCCAGTCGGAGTTCGGCGCGGGCAGCGGCATTGGCGAGTTCGCCCGCGTGATCTCGCCCACGACCCACTTCGAGTCCATCGGCCGCGGGGTCATCGATCTCCGCGACGTCTACTACTTCGTCGCGATGGTCGGGCTGTTCTTGTACTTGAACGTGCGCGTCATCGACCTGCGCCGCTGGAGATAGGGCCATGAAACAGCAGTTCAACTCCTATCTCATGGCCAACGTCATTGGCCGGACGGTTTTGGTCCTCGGCATCGTCATCGTCGGTTTTCTCGTCGTGGGCCGCTCGGTCGTGCGCTGGGACCTGACCGAAGACAAGCGCTTCTCGATCAGCGAGGCGAGCCACAAACTCGCCAAGGGGCTCGAGGATCCGCTCACGATCCGCGCGTACTTCAACGCCGAGGTGCCGCCGCGCATCGCACCGTTCAAGCAACAGGTGTTCGACATCCTGAGCGAGTACGAGGCGGTCAGCGGCGGCAAGATCAAGGTCGAGCGTTACGACCCGACCGAGAAGAAAGCGATCGAGTCCGAGGCAGCGGACTACGGCATCCGGCCGACGCCCGTCCAAGTGTTCAAGGGGTCGGGCGCGCAGTCGCTCAACTTCTACGGCGGCATCGTGCTGCTCTATCGCGACCGTGCGTCCGAGGTCATCAACGTCGCGCCGCGCATCATGCAGGGCTACGAGGGGCTCTCGGTCCTCGAGTTCGAGATCTCCTCGCGCATCTGGCAGCTCACGAATGACAAACCGAAGGTCGGTTTGACCGGCTACATGCAGACGCAGCCGCAGCGCAACCAGTTCGGTGGGCCCCCGCAGCCGCCTCGCAACGAGTTCCAGGGCCTTCGCCGGCTTCTGGGCGAAGCGTGCGAGCTCGAAGATGTGGATCTCAAGACGGCCGAACCGGATCCGTCCGAGATCCCGCTGCTTCTGGTCGTCCGCCCCAAGGAGATGGCGGACGTCGAGATCTTCAGGCTCGACCAGTACCTGATGAAGGGTGGTCGCGCGATCATCTTTTCGACATTGGGCGAATTGCAGCGGGGGCTGATGGGTCAGGGCGGTCTCGGATGGCGAGGATTCAAGTCCGGTCTCGAACGCTGGCTTGCGCATCATGGCGT
>JAZFYD010000215.1:0-2272 GCA_036443405.1 Planctomycetota bacterium | reverse complement strand
GCCATCTCGACACCCTCGGAGTCACCAGTGTTCCACTCAGCATGTCCGTCAGACCGGTGCCGTCCGGGCGGATGCGGGAGATGATTTGCTTGTTGCCCCGCTTGTTACCGCGGCGCACGAACGCGATCCAAGACGGCGCCAAGACGGCAAACGCCCTGCTCGTTCAAGTAGGTCCGAGGTACGCGCGAGCCCGCAGGAGCCCGCGCAAGCTCTTCGAGGGCCGGACCTTGCGGTGCCTCCGCGGGTCCGCGCGTGCCCCTGGCGTGGAAGCCCGATCTTCTTTCTAATCCGGCGGTTCCAGGTTCGAGTCCTGGCGGGGGTGCCAATTCCTCCTGTTCGCGCGGGCGGGAGGCATCCTTCTTCCGAAATCAGGCCAGGTCGAAGCGATCGAGGTTCATCACCTTGTCCCAGACAGCCACGAAGTCACGCACAAACGCCTCCTGCGAGTCGTCACATGCGTAGACTTCCGCGATCGCCCGGAGCTGGGAGTTCGACCCGAAGATGAGGTCCACACGGGTGCCGGTCCACTTCAGGTCGCCCGTCGCACGATCGCGCCCCTCGAACACGTCTCCGGCTTCCGAGGCCGCCTTCCACGTCGTGCCCATGTCGAGCAGGTTCACGAAGAAATCGTTGGTGAGCGTCTCGGCACGCTCAGTGAAGACGCCGTGTTGGGACTGTCCGAAGTTCGCATTCAAGACGCGCATGCCGCCCACGAGCACCGTCATCTCGGGTGCGGTCAGCGTCATGAGTTGCGCCCGATCGACCAGCAGCTCCTCTGGCGTTACGGTGTATTCGTTCTTGAGGTAGTTGCGGAACCCGCCTGCGATCGGTTCGAGCACGGCAAACGACTCCACATCGGTTTGCTCCTGCGATGCATCCGTGCGCCCCGGCGCGAAGGGAACCTCCACGGCGTGCCCGGCGCTTCTCGCGGCTTGTTCGACAGCGGCGCAACCACCCAAGACAATCGTGTCGGCGAGCGAAACCTTCTTCCCGCCGGACTGAGCGTCGTTGAACTCCTTTCGGACAGCCTCGAGGGTATCGAGCGCATCCGCCAATTGGGCAGGCTGGTTGATCTCCCAATCCTTTTGCGGCGCGAGGCGGACGCGCGCACCATTGGCTCCACCGCGCTTGTCGGAGCCGCGGAAGGTGGCCGCCGACGCCCAGGCGGTCGAGACGAGTTGGGAGATGGAAAGGCCCGATGCGACGATCTTGTTTTTGAGAGTGGCGATGTCCTGCGCGCCAATCAGTTCGTGATCGACTTCGGGGACGGGATCCTGCCACAGAAGCTCCTCCGCAGGGACCAGCGCGCCGAGATAGCGGGAGCGAGGACCCATGTCGCGGTGCGTCAGCTTGAACCACGCCCGCGCGAACGCGTCGGCCAACTGGTCCGGGTTCTCGTGGAACCGCTTCGAAATCGGCGCGTAGATCGGGTCCTCCCTCAGTGAGAGGTCGGTCGTGAGCATCATGGGCGCGTGCCGTTTCGAAGGGTCGTGCGCATCCGGCACGGTATCCGCCGCGGATGCATCCTTCGGCGTCCACTGCCACGCACCGGCAGGGCTCTTCACGAGTTCCCACTCGTTGCCGAATAGGATGTCGAGGTAGCCGTTATCCCACTGCAGCGGGTTCGTGGTCCATGCGCCTTCCAGGCCGCTGGTGATCGTGTCCGACCCTTTGCCGCTGCCGAGCCTGTTCCTCCAGCCGAGGCCCTGCTCTTCGATGCTGGCGCCTTCGGGATCAGGACCCACAAGCGCTGCGTCGCCCGCGCCGTGGCATTTACCGAACGTGTGTCCGCCGGCGATGAGCGCGACGGTTTCCTCGTCGTTCATGGCCATGCGCGCGAAGGTCTCGCGGATGTCCTTGGCGGCAGCCAGCGGATCCGGTTTTCCGTTCGGCCCCTCCGGGTTCACGTAGATCAGACCCATCTGAACGGCGGCGAGAGGACTCTCGAGTTCCCGGTCGCCGGAGTAGCGCTTGTCCTCAAGCCACTCCGTTTCGGTCCCCCAGTAGATGTCTTCTTCGGGCTCCCAGACATCCTCGCGCCCCCCGCCGAAGCCGAAGGTCTTGAACCCCATCGAGTCCAGGGCGCAGTTTCCTGCGAAGATCATGAGGTCGGCCCAGGAGATCTTGTTGCCGTACTTCTGCTTGATCGGCCAGAGCAGTCGACGCGCTTTGTCGAGGTTGGCATTGTCGGGCCAACTATTGAGGGGCGCGAAGCGTTGTGTACCGTAACCTGCGCCGCCTCGGCCGTCGGCGACGCGATACGTCCCTGCGC
>JAZFYD010000214.1:0-6226 GCA_036443405.1 Planctomycetota bacterium | reverse complement strand
CCGTTTCGATGAACTGGAGGAGGCTTGGCAGCGGTTTAGCGGAATGCAGGGACGCGACGCGGAGTTCGTGACCGGCGGCGAACGCCTGCGAGGCCGAGTGTTGGAGGCAACGCTGCGCTCCGGTTTCAAGTTCCGGATGGAAAACGGCGAGCAGCGCGAAGTGCGCCTGGAGCACGTGAGCGAACTGAACCTGCTATAGGCGCTGCTCGCGTCCCAGCCCCATCTGTCAGGGCTAGCGGGGTCGTCCTCCTAGTCGGGCCCGCGTTGGAGTCTCAAACAGCGCCTAGCCGCGGGGCGCGTGACGTCGCCGTGACCGCTCCGACGCCTACAATGGCGGCGAGTGTTCTGGCTGCGGCGAATTCCCACCGAGACGCGCATCGTCGTAGTGGTCGTGTTTCTGGCCCTGTTTCAGGCGATCCTCCTCTCGCTCTTTGGGCTGACCGCGATCTCGAACGAACGCAAGGGCGCCGAAGATCGTCTGGCGGCCGACGCGATGCGTTTCGTGAAACTGCGGCTTGCGCACGAAGTCGAAGGGGAACTGAGCGATCGTGCGGACCGGGCTGTGGCCGCCGCGTTCGACCGCCGCCAACGAAACTGGCCTGACGAGGCCGAGGGTCTGTTTGTCGAGGGGTATCTCGTCGAGGTCGACGGCACGATCCGCGATCCTCTCGGCAACCCGTTGTATCGTCCGGGTGATCTTCTCGACGCGGACGACAGGGCGGCACGCACCGAGGCGGAGCGCCAACTCGTTCAGTTCCGCCGTTTCGCGGTGCCCGACAACCCCGCTGAGAAGGCGCGCCAGGACCTCGAACTCGCCCGGCAATTTCCGTTTGCGCGCGACGAAAACGATCCCGACAAATCGTTCGCGCTCCTGCTCGCGTCCTCGCCGTTGTTTGTGGATCCGCCGCTGTTCGATCTACAGACGTTGCGGTCCGCGCGATGGATCGGCGTGCTGAATCGGGCCGCCGGTCACCTGCCGGCCGCCAGCGCCGAGTCGTTTCTGGAGCGACTCGACGGAGCCGCAGCGGGTGTCGATGGATACAGCGGGATCGTCACGGCGCAGGAAGAGCGCGAGTCCCCGCGGCTCGTGACGCTGATCCGGTTGGTCTTGGACCTGCGCGCCCTCAGGCGGACCGCGCTCTACAGTGGCCGCGGTCCCGGCGAGAGCGCGTTCTTTGTTCGGTACCTCGGTGAGGGTGCGCCGATGCAGGTGCTGGCGGTGGACCTCGCGGTTCTCGATCTGGTGATCAAGAGCGTCGTGGCGCGCGCGCGTCCGTCCGCGACCGCTACCGGGCTGAAAGAGATCGGTGTGGTGCGCGGCGCCGAAGGCGCGCGAGGGAGCCACGTCACCACGCTTCCCGACATGCCCGGCTACGTTGCGTTCGCCGAAGTGTCGCGCGCTGCAGTCCGAGCTCGGGCTCGCACGAACGAGAGGTTTTATTGGTACATCATCGCGTTCAGCGTCGCCGGCATCTTTGCCGGTGGATTCCTGACGGCGCGCGTTGTCATGCGCGAGCTGCGACTCGCGAAGCTGAAATCGGGGTTCGTGAGCAACGTGTCGCACGAACTCAAGACGCCGCTGACCTCGATCCGCATGTTCACCGACATGTTGCGTTCGGGGAACATCGACACGGAAGCGGAGCGCCAGGAGTGCCTCACAGTCATCGCGCAGGAGAGCGAGCGCCTCGTGCGGCTGATCCAACGCGTGCTGGACTTCAGTCGTCTGGACGCGCGCAAGCGCCGTTTCACCTGGACCACCGCGCCGCTGGATGAACTCGTGCGCGCCGAGGCCGACCGGTTCGTTCGAGCGACGGGCATCGACGCCGACAGCTTCCGCCTCGAGTTCGCGGCGGATCAGCCGGCGGTGTCCCACGACCCGGAGGCGTTCGCCGAGGTCATCAGCAACCTGTTGAGCAACGCCTACAAGTATTCGCCGGCCGACGAGCGCAACATCCGGGTCCGCCTGGAGCCCCATCGCGGCCGCCTGCAACTCGTGGTCGAGGACAACGGCGAAGGCGTGCCCATCGGCGAAAGAACGAAGATCTTCGAGCAATTTTACAGGGCCGAGGACTACCTCACGCGAGGGGTCGAAGGCACCGGGCTGGGCCTCTCGATCGCGCGGAGCATCGTTCGTGCTCACGGTGGCCGCATTCTCGTGGAAGATAGGGTCGGTGGAGGTGGCCGCTTCGTCGTGGTCCTGCCCATTGCCGGGCGGGCACGGACAACGGCCCAACGTACGGTGGAGGCGGCGAAATGAGTGGCGCAGTGATTCTCGTCATCGAGGACGATCCTGCGATTCGGCTCGGGCTCAAGAAGAGCCTCGGGTTTGAGGGATACAAAGTCCTGGAGGCCGCCGATGGCGAACGCGGCCTCGAGATGGTGTTCCAGCACCGCCCCGATCTCGTGGTGTTGGACATCATGCTTCCGCGGCTTAACGGCTACGAGGTGTGCCGCACGATCCGCAAGCACGACAAGACGTTGCCCGTCGTCATGCTGAGCGCGAAGGGGATGGAGATCGACAAGGTCATGGGCCTGGACCTCGGCGCGGACGACTACGTGACGAAGCCGTTCGGGCCGCGCGAGTTGGTGTCGCGGGTCAAGGCGGCGCTCCGCCGGACCCAGGCCCAGGATTCGGACGTCAAGGTGTTTCGCAGCGGCCGCATCGAGGTGGACATCGGTGGCCAGTCGCTGAAGGTCGATGGCGATTCCAAGGAGGTCTCGACCCGCGAGTTCCGGTTGCTTCGCTATCTGATCGAGAATCGCGGCCGCGTCCTGAGCCGCGACCAGATTCTCAACAAGGTGTGGGGATACGACTACGACGGGACGGCCCGCACGATCGACAACTTCATCAACAAGCTGCGTAGCAAGATCGAGGTGGACGCGACCGACCCGCGACTGATCCTCACGGTCCGCGGCGTGGGCTACAAGTTCGCGGACTGAGCCCAACCCGTCTTTCCAGGGACGGGCGGCCGTGCGGCAGATCGACAGAAGTTATTGACTACCAAGGAGTTGTGTAGCGGACCAGTGGTAGAATCTGTCCGTGAGCCCGCATCTCCCGGTCGAGGATCCCTCCCATGGTGCATCGCTGCTGGACCAGTTGGGGGTGCAGATCCGGAGCAGCCTTTTGTTGCGCGTGTTGCTCGTGGTGACACTCGGCAACTGTGGCGCGGCGGTCTTGCTCGCGCTCACCGGGCATCTCGGGGCGCGTCTCGCCGGCACCGTGTTGCTGCTGATGGGTTTGAGTTGGTTCTTCGCGGTTGGGCTACCGCTGATGAACCGCGAGGTCCGATTTCACATGAGCGGGACCCGTGGTGGCTACTGGACCGAACTCGTCGAGATGTTCTTCCGCGTCATCCTGGCCGCATCCACGTTTCTGTGCACGGCCATGCTCATCTACGCGGCACTCGGAACCGATCTGTAGTATTGCGGGCCCAACGCCTGACGGCGTTGGAGCGGTAGCATTGCCGGCCCAACGGCTGACGCCGTTGGAGCGGTCCTGAGATGTGGCCGACGGCCACGGTTGATTTGCCCCGCCGAAGCGCGCGCGCTCACAGTGCCGTCCATCGGGCGGCTTGGATTCGGAGGTGTCGATGCGCGCGTTAGGTTTTTTTGGGCTCCTGATTCTGACCGGCTGCGCCTCCACCCAGCGGGGCGCGGACCCCGCGTCCCACTCACGGTCGGAACTCGAGTCCACCGGTGTGCGAACGGATTTCGTGAGCCTGCGCGAGCTGGCGGCCGACCTCAAGATGCGTTACCGAGAGGATCGCCGCGGGTTTCTCGAGCTTTCGAGCCCCCCGCATTCGCTCATGTTCACGCCCGGCACGAGTGTCGCGCACGTCAACGGCAAGGAGCTCGACCTGGGATCGCCGCTGGCCCGGCGTGGCCAGGACTACTCCCTGCGTGGAGTCGACGCCCAGCTTGTCCGCGCCGCGTATCTGGGGAGCCGCACCAAAGCCGAGCCGTTCGTAGTTCCCGCGGTGGCCAAGAGGCAGCCTTCCACGGCTCTGCCCGCCGCGTGGGAGCCCGCCCGTTGCGCCCGGCCCTGGAGCCGCATCGTCGTTCACCACACGGCGACCAAACGCGACTGCTGCGCCCACATCGACAAGGCTCACCGGGGTCGTGGCTGGGATCACGGCTGCGGATACCACTTCGTCATCGGCAACGGGACGATGAGCGGCAACGGCGAGACGGAGGTTGGCAACCGGTGGCTCCATCAGATCCACGGGGCACACACGCGGGTCACGGGCGACCGCACCAACTTCTGGAACGAAAACGGCATCGGCGTCGTCGTTGTCGGCAACTTCGAACAGCAGCGCGTGTCGGACGAGCAACTCGGAGCGCTCGTCGAGTTGGTGCGCAAACTCCAGGCGAGGTTCGAGATCTCCAGCGGCCACGTCGTGCGCCACGGCGAAGTGGACGCGACGATGTGTCCCGGCGCGCACTTCCCCTGGACCGAATTCAAGCGACGGCTGCGTTAGTCGCCCGTCGTGAACGTCACGGTGGGCGCTTCCGCTGCCACGAGCGCGCCGCCGCTGAGGTTTCGCACGTAGCTGCCTTGCGGGTCCGCCGGGTCGAAATCGCGAACCGTGATGCGGATCTCATTGTTGGGCGGAAGCCCGTCGGGATTCGGGTCGCCCGATGTCGTACGCGTGGGATCGAAGATCACGACGTTGCGGTCCACGATGAACAACCCTTGGGGGCGCGTTGAAAACGTACCGCTTCGCCGCACCTCGATCGCGATGTCGTCGACCGTGCGCGAATCGAGCAGCACGTTGAACACGATGCGGATGGGCGTGTGGCGGCTGACGTTCGTGGCCCCGTCGCCGGGTTCGATGTCGATAAGCGCGAGAGAGGAGGAGAACCCCTCCACGCTTACGGTCCCGCGTGCGACGGACTTGTGCGCGCCGTTTGCGTCTTCGCTCAGCGCGCGAATCATGTAGATGTTCGTGGGGATGACGCTTGTGTCCCACTCCAGCGTTTGGCGGACGCCGCCGCGTGCCTGCTCCCGCACCGCGATGACGAATCCCTCCTCGGAGACGAAGGTGCTTTGCGGTGTGGCCACGAACGTCGTCGTGGCCGAGCCGTCGGTTCGGTGGGCGTAGTCGATCTCGACGATTTCCCCGCGACTGACGACGATGTCTTGTTGAGGCAGGAGGAAGATGACCAGATCGTCGGTCCCGGCGCCCGACCCGCCGCAGGCTGCGCACGTGATCAAGAGCAGGATTGCCAGGACCCATCGCATCCGCCTGATGGTATGCGCAACGGTACGGGGCCCGTGTCACAAAGGTCGTCCCGCGGGCGCTCCACACCCGGGACCCACGACGCAACTCCACGAGTAAACTCTTCCCATGCCGACCACCAAGATTTCCACCGGACTCGACATCTACTACGAGGAGCAGGGCGAAGGCGAGCCGTTGCTGCTCATCATGGGCACGGGTGCCGATCATCGATTCTGGTCGGCACAGGTTCCGGCGTACGCCGAGCGATTTCGGACGATCGTGTACGACTCTCGCGGCGTCGGGCGCTCGACGGTGCCGGCGGATCCGACGACCTGCACCATGGCGGGCATGGCCGAAGATGCCGTTGCCCTGCTCGACGCGCTCGAAATTCCGTCCGCGCACATCTCGGGGTTGAGCCTCGGCAGCACCGTCGCGCAGGAAATGGCGATTCGTTTCCCCGATAGGGTCAAGACGGCGCAGCTCCACGGGACGTGGGCGAAGTCCGACGAGTGGTTCATTCGCATGATCGAGACGCTCGAGTTCCCGGTGAAAGCGAACGACCTGCCGGCGTTCATCCGCTACGCGCTGATGTGGATCACGAGCCCGACGTTTCTCGCGGAGAGCCCGGACGTCGTGGCCGGCATGGAAGAGGCGTTTCTGGCAGAGGCGCCCGAACCGAAGGGCATCCTGGGCCACATCCACGCGGACAAGACCCACGACGCGACCGCGGGCCTTCCCGGCATCGCCTGCCCGGTCCTGGTAACGGCGGGCGAGATGGACGTGCAGGTCCCGCCGCGCTACGGCAAGGCGGTGGCGGATGCGATCCCCGGCGCGGAGTACCACCTGTTCGAGGGACCGCACGCATCGCACCTGGCGTGTGTCGAGATGTTCGAGGAGTTCAACCGCGTGACGCTGGACTGGTTGGCGCCGAAGGTGGGCTAGCCGGGACCGAGGGTCAATCCGGCCCGGCCCCCCAACCGAAGGCGATGAGACCGATCAGCATCACC
>JAZFYD010000213.1:0-19509 GCA_036443405.1 Planctomycetota bacterium | reverse complement strand
ACGCCGACGGTGGCGGCAAGATCGTGCAGCGGATGATCTCGGCCAAGAACGAGCGCCACGCGATATGGGGCGCGCTCTGGTTCAACATCACGCACTACGCGCTGCGCACCTGGCCCTGGGTGCTGGTCGGCCTCGCGTCCTGCGTGCTGCTGCCCGACGGCAAGCCGGAACTCGCGTATGTCGAGACCGCGGTGCTCGTGCTGCCCGCCGGAATGCTCGGTTTGTTCGTGGCGTCGTTCGTCGCCGCGTACATGTCGACCGTCGACACCCAGCTCAACTGGGGCGCGAGCTATCTGGTCAACGATTTCTATCGCCGGTTCCTGGTCCGCCGCGCGTCGGAGTCCCACTACGTACTGATCGCGCGGCTCGCGACCGTTCTGCTCGGTGCGGCGACCGTCGTTCTGCTGACGCTCGAGGGCGCCAAGGTCATCGGCTACCTCCGGCTGGCGCTCACGGTTTCGGCCGGCTACGGAATCGCGCTGCTGGCGCGCTGGTTCTGGTGGCGGCCGACCGCGGTCGGGGAGATCGTCGCGCTTTCCGCCGCGCTTCTCGCGACGGTCACGTTCCGGGTGCTCAAGCTCGGGTGGCCGTATCCCAAGGTGCTCTTGGCGGTTACAGCGTTCACCGCCGGTGCCTGGCTGCTCGTGACGCTCTTTTGCCGACCCACGCCTCCGGAAAAGCTCGTGGCGTTTTATCGCCGGGCCCGTCCGCCGGGGGTCTGGGGCCCGGTCGCCGCGCTGGCGCCGGACGTGAAACAGGAGTCGCTGAGTGGGTTTGGAGACGCACTCGCGGGCCTAGCGCTCGTCTTCGGTGCGACGCTCGGTTTGGGCGGGGTGTTTTTGGGACTTCCAGGCTTCGCGGTCGGCGGTCTCGGATTCGCCATTTTCGGCGGAATCGTCCTGGTCAGACGCCAATCGAAGGAAAGGCCCGATTCGGTCTTGCATCGGTGAGAGAGTTCGTCTTAGATGTTGGACCCGCACGGGCTTGAACGCGGGGCTTTACCTGTTTTTCAGGACAAATCACGGCATCACCAGGAATAGAGCGGTATCCCGCATCATCCGGCAATCGTAGGGAGGATCGTAATGGCTACAGGGTGTCACACCTTGCGGCGTCTTCTTTTGGCGGCGGCGTTCATGCTGCCCCTCATGCTCGCATTCAGCGGGACGGCGCAGGCGCAGGGCAGCGAGGCCACAGACCTCCTCAAAAAGGGGATCGAGCTGAGCCGCGCCGGCAAACACGCCGAGGCGGTTCAGACGCTGCGCGCAGCGTTGGCCAAGGACCCGTCCAACCAGGACGTCTCGGCGGCGCTCGGTCGCGAGGAATACAACGAACTTCTTTCCATGCTCGCCCGCGGCGGGGATGAAGAGAAGGTCGCGAAGGCGATTTTGGCGGCTGCGGCTCCGATCTTGCCTGACAAGCAGTTCGACCCGGCCGCGATGGCTGAGATGGTCAAGACCGCTGTCGAGGGCGAGGATCACACCACTCGCTTCGAGGCGCAGATGACGCTTGCGCGCACCGCCGGCGAGTTTGCGGTTCCGCATCTCATCAAGTACCTGGCCGGAAACAACACCGACCACAAGGTTGCCGCGCACGTCACCCTCATGAACCGGATCGGCCGCGAAGCGGTCCTTCCGCTCAATGAGGCGCTGCAGAGCGACAATGCGAGCGTTCGCCGCTTCGTCGCCGCCGAACTCGGCACCATCGGGGACGAGCGCTCGCTCGCTGCGTTGGCCGAGGCGGTTCAGACCGACGGCGACGCGGACACCAAGGCACGTGCGCTTCAGGCGTACAACACGGTGGTCGCGCGCTTCCCCGATGCGAACGGACTTTCCGCCGCTCAGCTCTATCTGCGCTTGGCTGCCCTCTACTACAAGGGTGTCTATCGCGTGAAGAGCTTCGCCGACCGTCCGTTGGCGGTCTGGGGTCATAAGGGCGGACACGTGCAGTACACCGCGACGCCCCGTCACCTTTACATGCTCAAGCTCGCCGAAGAGGCGGCTCACGACTCGCTTCGCTTGGAGGCCTCCCTTGAGGCGCGCGCGCTCTTGGCGCGCATCCTTCTGAGTGAGCACCTCGGCGCCAACGCGGTTGCGGCGGTTTCCGAAGAGGAGATGGACCAGAACGCCGCCGCGAGCCTGCGCAGCGTCCCCGGCATGACCGCCGCGATGGGTTGGGCGACGCTCGCCCGCGCGTTGGAAGACAGCCTGGACGACGGCGACCACGTGGTCGCGGTTGCACTCCTTGGCATCATGCCGTCGGTCTACGGCAGCGCGGACTTCACGACGGACAACCCGGTTGTGCGCGCCACGTCCGCTTCCGCCAACTCGGTGCGCCTCGCGGCCGCCGAGGCGGTGCTCCGCTTCAACGCGGCACGTCGCATCACGGCGTTCCCCGACCCCGAAGGCTTCCTGAGCCTGGTCGCGGGTGCGGTCGGCGAGATCATCCCGCGTCAGATCCTCGTGATCGACGCCAACGACGCACGCCGCAACAAACTGCTCACCGGCCTGCAGGGTGCCAAGTACGTGGCGTTCGATGCCCGTAGCGGCACCGACGGCATCGTCCGCGCGCTCCGCTTCGCGGGTTTGGACATGATCCTTGTCGCGCACGACTTGCCCGACATCGAGACCCTCCAGGTCATCAAGAAGCTCAAGGGCGACCAGCGCACGGCCAACGTGCCGCGGGCTGTCATCCTGAGCTCCGGTGCTTCCTCCGAGGTCAAGGCACTCTATGAGAACACCATCGAGGTCGACGAGGGCACGGGCGCGTTCGACGCTGGCAAGGTCAAGGGGTTGTTCACCGGCCAGGGTCCCGACGTCAAGGCGCGCTACAGCGTAAGCGCTTCCATGCTCGACGCGCTGGCGCACACCGATTCGAACAACACACTCTTCAACTGGGGTTCGCTCACCGAGACGCTGCTCAGCATCGTCAACGGGGGCGAGGAGATTCCCAGTGATCCGCCGGTCCGCATGAACGCGGTCCGTGCGCTTGGCAACCTCGGTGACGCCTCCGCGGTCGAAAACCTTGCGGCGTTCTTCGGGAAGACCGGCGACGCGGGCGCAAAGGCGGCAGCGGGTAACGCGATCGCCTCCTTGGCGCGTCGCGGCACGGTGTCGTTGAGCGACGGCGCCTTCAAGGCGCTGCTCGGTGGAACCCAGGGTGGCGGCGAAGGTGGCGACGGTGCGGCTGTCCAGGATGCGGCGTTCGCCGCGCTGGGCTCGTCCTCACTGAGCGAGGCACAGTCGCTCGAGGTCACGAAGACGAACCGCCCCGGCTAGGTCCTGAATTCGAATTGAGAGGGGTCCCGTGTTTCGGCACGGGGCCCTTTTTTCGTGCGCCCCCAGTCACGGGGTCCGAGGCTCGGGGTCAGGGGACCGAGAGAGATGAGGCGAACGAGGCCGAGGCCAAGGCCGAGGGAGTAGGCGCGATTCGCGCCTACTCGTTGTCGGTGATTACTGCGCCGCTCAGATCGGCGTCGTCCAAGATCGCGTCGGTCAGATCCGCCCCGCTCAGATTGGCATCGCGCAAGTTGGCGCCGTTCAGCCGAGCGCCGCGCAGATTGGCCAACGCCAGATTCGCCCGCCGGAAATCGGCGTTTTCCGCCTGGATTCCCCGCAGATTGGCCCCGAAGAGGTCCGCCTCGGCCAGATCGGCGCCGTTCAGCCGGGCGCCCGTCAGGTCCGCGCCGCTCAAATGGGCGGCGAACAGCAGGCAGTCCGACAGGATCGCGTCGACGAGCTTGCACTCCTTCAGATTCGCGAGGGCGAAGTTGGCGCCGCGCAGATCGAGGCCGTTCAGGGCGGCGCCTTTGAAGTTGGCGCGGTAGTGATCGCCGCCGCGGCGCGGGGATTGGGGGCTCATGATTTGAGGTGATCCTTCACAAGGCTGTGGGCGTCGCGAGTTCGGCGATCGGAGTTGGGAGGCGGGGTGCCGAGGCCCCAGCGCACATCCAGCGGTTTGAACGGATCGCGTCCAAGCCGTTCGCGCAGTGTGCGGATGCGTTCCAGGGCGTCCGTGTACTCCGTGCGGAGTTCCTGGAGGTGGTGTCGGCCGTCCACGACCTGCGCGGCGGCCTGCATCATCTCGTCCTTGGCGTCCTCGACACGGCGCGAAATGCGCGGCACGAGGCTGGTCTCGACGTGGGAGAGGTACTCCTCCAGGTCCGAGCGGTCGACGGAGTGGATCTCCTCATTGATCCGCGAAACGACCAGGGCGTACTGCGCCGCACGCTCGCCGGCGCCCGGGCCACCCTCTCGCTCGCACTCGTGTTGGCGCCTTCGGGCTTTGAGAAGCAGGTTTTCCAAACCCACCAACCGACGCACCCTCTCAGACATCTTCGACATGTAAATGGCTCTCCGATCCACAGACTACCGCGATTCAATCGGTGCGTGATTTCGAGTTGCGATTCGGTACTTTGCCCGACGGCGCCCAGGTGTCCGCCTGGAAGTCGACAGGGGGAACGGGGTGCGCCGCCGAGTGGAAACGGAGGCCATACGACCTTTCGATCGGCGGCGCCGATTTGGGTGGCGCGCTACGGGTCTGTCGGATTCGGGCCAGCTTCGGCGGCGTAATCTCTTTCGTTGCAAAGGGTTACGAACTCGCCGTCACGGCCTCAAGTCCGGTGGCTACCGAACCGATCCCAGACACCTATTGCTTGTACCCCTAAGGGGTATCACCACGAGAAATGGTAGACTCCGAGTCTCCGGAAACGGTTCATGGGCAAGAAAAAAGACTGCTTCGGCCTCGAGGAATTCGTCTGCATGACACCCAACTGTCCGTATGCCAAGGATTGCATACAGGTGGTCTGGGAGAAACGCTTGGACCGCATCATCGCCAAGAAGAACATCGCGGACGAAAAGACGACCAAGCGCGCTCCCGGGCGGTTGAGCATCAAGGGTCGGACGCGAGTCTGACCGAACCGTTCATCTGGGCCGGGGCTGTTCATCCGCGCCGCGTTCGCGCGCGCAGGCCTCACTCCCGAACCGACTAGCGTTCCGAAGGACTGTCCGCTGCGCGCAGCACCAACTCGATGGTGGTCTTCACGCCGGCGTCCGTTTCCGCCGCGAGTTGCGCGCGCAGCGCCGTTTCGGCCGCCTTTGCAGGCTTTCGCCCAATACGCAGCGCGAGGTTCCCCGTGACAGGCACCCGGGTCGCCCCGCGTGGGTGAAAGCCGATCGTCAAGGCCGCCGCGCCGCGCACAACCGGCTCGCGATCCCTGAGCGCCGCGATCACCTCCGGCGTGTCCGGGGCGTGAACGCCCGCCGCCAACAGAAGGAGCGCGCGCACGCGCGGAGTGGCCTCCTGGGGCACGATGCGCTCGAGCGTCCAGACGGCCCTGGGCTTCAGCGCGGCCGAGACAGTTCGCCAAACGGTGTCGACATCGGCGTTCGGCAGCGCGACCACGTCACGAAGATCCTCGGTGAGGGTGGCGGTGGTCCGATACGGCCGCAGTCCGGGCTCTGCGGACTCACGGGCGGTTTTGACCGCGTCCGGCGCGGCGGTTTCCGGCTCCGAAGCCTGGGGATCCTCCGTCCAAACCTCGGGGGTCCGCTCGCGGGTGCCGAGCAGTGCCAGCCCACCGGTCGCGAGCAGGGCCGCGCTCAGGAGCAGCGCGAGCGCGGCGATCTTCATTTCGCCGCCTTTACGACGCGAAAGCCGCGGGGTTCGTCGGCGTCGGGCCACCACGACGGGTCGATGATGGAGTCGAGGGTGCAGTAATCGGGCGTCAGGTCGTGCCAGCCGCCGGCCAGGACGGGATTGCCGTCAAGCACGACGAACTCGAGCACGTTGCCGCATAGCCCGGTGATGGTCCTGGCCTGGCTGCCCAGGCGCCCAGGCAGGAAAGTCGGCCGGAGTTCGTCCGCGTCATACCACTCCCCGCGGCACACGAGGTCAGGATCGTCGGGGTCATCGCCCCACGGAAAACGGTGGATCGCGTCCCCGCGACCGGTTCGCAGATACTCCGCAAAGGTCGGCAGGCGGTAGGTGTGCCCCGGGTCCTGCGCACCGAGCCACGCGGCGTACGCTTTCGCCTGCCGCAGCGCGGTGTCCGTCGGTGTTCCAAACGCGTGGTCCGGATAGCCGCCCAAGAGGACGGGTTCATTCTCCTCGCCCGGCCAAAACACAAACGGCATCTTGGCAGGGTCGCCCCACGGGCCCCGGAAGGTCCGGCCGCGCTCGTTTTCTCGCCAGAACGACACCGGCCTCAGCGCGGCCACCTCCGCGAACTCGTGATCCATGGCGTAATCCACCAGGAACGCCAGGTACTGTCGGTTGGTGATCGGCGCGCGGCTGATCGAGAACCCGGCCTCGACCTGTTCCTCACCGCTCGGCAGCGGCACCGGCTGCTCGTGGAGGAAACGAAACGAAGAGGCGATCCGCCTCAGTTGCGCTTCGACCTCCGGCTCCACGACGATCCGCCGCACGACAAACGCGTAGACCCAATCTCCGTCGATCAGGCGCCGCGGGAACAAGAACGCCGACACGGACTCGTCTTTTTGGAAGGATCGCCGGACCGCGCCGAGACCGTTGAACTCCGCGGGTTCCTCCAAGATGCCGTCCGAGGCGCCCAGAAGCGGCTCGACCTTCGCGACACCCGGGAACTCGCGCGGGAACACACCGGTGCCCGACCATCGAACGCGATAGACCGAAACCGACGCCTTACCTTCGCGAATCGCACGTGCGCGCAGGCTGCGGCCGTTTTCGTCGCCGCCGTTCGAGTCGCCCCCCGCCCAGGCTTCCAGCTCCCAGGACGGATCCGACGGGACGCGGAGCAGGAAATCCCCCGCCGGATCCCACACCTCACGTATCTGGAAACGCGCGCCCGCCAGTATGGACTCGAATTCCGCGTCGAGTTCCTGGCCGGACTCCGATGCGCTCGGCCGGTTGAAGCTCAGGCGGTACCGCTGGCCCATGTGAGCTTCGACGACCAATCGCACGAAGCTGACACCGTCGATCTGGCCGGTCCACCGACGCAACCGGGCGCTCTGACCGCCGAGCCGGAATTCGCGTGCCTCGATCTCGAGCGGGTCTTCCAGACCCTCGGTTCCATCCGTGCCGTCGTCGCCCCACACCCGCGTGAATTCGGCGCGCACGCCCTCGCCGCGATCGAGTTTGACGCCAGCCACGTGAACCCGGCGCGGTTGGTCCGGATCCGGCTCGCGTTCGAACGCCAAGCCGATTTCCCATACCGCCGGGATCGGAAGCGACAGGTTCACACTCGGGAGGAATTCGTCGTCGGATTCGGCCGCGGACTCGTCCCAAACGGTCGGATCCCGGGTGTCCGGCGTCGTCGGAGGTGTCCGTCGCTCATCGGGCCGGCGGTATCGAACCCTGCCGGCCGGGACCGCGACCATGGTCGGTCGATGCGCGGCGGGGCGCACCGCGAGGCGGAACCCGACGTCCTTTTGGCCGGCGGGGGAGCGCCAGTCGAACGTCGTCGCCTGAAATGGTGTCGCGTCCGGCCAGGGCCGCTGGATCGGAGAGGCGATGTCGGAGATGTAGCGTCTGTAGAGTTCGGTTCGCAGATCGAACGAACCGCCCGCGACACGCATGCGCGTGCCGGGGCCGTGCACCCACTCGGCGGCGTTGCCGACCAACGCGAAGACGCCGCGGTACTTGCCCGCCTCGACGCTGTTGACGGCCACGGCCCGGCGGCGCGTCCAGTTGACGTTGACGTCGGCGCCAAACGCCGGACCCCAGGGGAAGTTGTGCTCGATCTTGTCGCCGCGGCCGGCCCGCACGAACTCGTTGGCGGTGGGGAGGTCTGCGATCCGATCCGGGTCGGAGTGCAAGCGTTCCTCCCAGAACCAGTTGGCATATTCCAGGGCGTCCAGCACGGACACGTTGACGACGGGCAAATCACCCGTGCCACGCACGTAGACTCGGCTCACCGCGAACGACTCGCTGCCCGACAAGCGTGTCCAGTGGGACGGAATGCGGTTGTCCGCGAGGCCATCGCTTCGTTCCGCGACGGCCAAGAGAAACGACAGATACTGGTCGTTCGTCACCTCGTAACGGCCGAGCGCGTAATCCGAATCGATCTCCGGATACCGCAGCGGATCCTCGAAAACGCCGGTTCTCTCGAAATCCGCCTCGCGGTAGAGGCCCCAGATGGCCTCACCGCGTTGAAATTCCTGAAGATCGCGGCTCGATACCGGGAGGACGTCGCGGTCTCGGACCTCACCGACCACCACGCGGTGGACGACGGCTCCCGCCGGGTTCGGCTCCTCAATGAACAGCCGCAGCGTCGCCAGGATCACCAACAGCAAGAGGCTGGCGAACGCGAGGTATCCGCCCACCGCGATGAGGCGCGTCCCTTGGCTCAGGGGGGCCTTGGGTTCGGGAGGGCGTCGCTCGAAAAGATCGGGGCGCAGCCGGTACGCGCATCGGGGACAGAACTTGTAGTCTTGCGCCAATTCGACGCTGCATCGCGGGCACGCTTGGTGAAGCGGTGCGATCGGGACGTCGGATTCTCTTGACTGTCTTTGAGGCACGACTAAATAAGAGCGTAGCCGAATGGCTCCGGAACGGGGGCCTGCCGTGCCGATCCCCAAAAGGCATCACGCGCCCACGCGGAATCACGCGGTTGTGGACGGATTCCGATGGGGGTTGCGTTTCATAGGCTTGCCTCTTCACGCCCTGATAGCTCAATTGGTAGAGCGCAGCTTTCGTAAAGCTGAGGTTGTCGGTTCAAGTCCGACTCGGGGCTTTTCTCTCCACTCCCAAACGGCATGAAGAGGTCCGCGCCCGTGGGCGCCAAAAGTCCCACGGTCTTGCACATCGGCACCGATGAAGCCGGGTACGGCCCGCTTCTGGGACCTCTCGTGGTGGCGGCCGCCGTCTGGACGTGTCGCCCCCCGAAAAACGCGGCGATTGCGGACTCCAAGGTCGTATTTCGCCAAGGCAAACGGGACGCTCTCGCAGGCGCGCTCGGGCCGTATCTCGATGCTGGGACGCCGCTCACGCTGACCGAGTTGCTGGCCCGCCATTCGATCCGCGAGGATCCGCGCGATCAGTACGAGTGGTACGGCGAGGTGCGCGACGAATCGGCGGTGCCGCGGCCGGCGCCGAAGGGGTTTGCCGGGCTGCTGCTCAACCCGGTCTGCGAGCGTGCGTTCAACCGCGGCTGCGAGGGGCCCGGCGGGAAGGCAGGCCTCCTGTTCAAAGAAACGATGCGGCTGATCCGGGAGGCGCTTCTTCGTTGGCCGGACGTGCCGGTGGAGATCGTCTGTGACAAACACGGCGGCCGAAACAACTACGCCGGTTTGCTGATGCAGGAGTTGGGCCCCTCGACCGTTGCGACCGGGCGCGAGAGCCGCGACGTGTCGAGCTACCGCCTCACCGTTCGCGGCCGTTTGATCCGCATCCGTTTCGTGAAACACGGCGAGAGCGCCGACCCGGCGGTCGCGCTCGCGTCCATGGCGGCCAAATACACGCGCGAGCTGTTCATGGAGAGCTTCAACCGCTTCTTCGTGCAGCGCATGGAGGGACTACGTCCGACGGCCGGCTATTACACCGACGGCCGGCGTTTTCTCGACGACGTCGATCCGCTGCTGCGCAAGTTGCAATTTGCGCGGGAGACGCTAGTTAGACTTCGCTGAGCCGAGTTGCTGGCCCAACGGCTGACGCCGTTGGAGCGAGCCGATTAGTTGCCCAGCGCTTAATCGTGTTGGGGCGCAGTGTTTCTGGCCCAACGCGTGACCGCGTTGGAGCGCAATGTTTCTGGCCCAACGCGTGACCGCGTTGGAGCGAGAGGAGACTAAGCCCAGCGCCTGACGGCGGCGGGGTTCGGAGGATGAGATTTTGGGTCAAGCTGCGAGTTTCGACGAGGATCGGCGACAGCACTTCCGGTTGCCGACCGGCATTCCGGTCGAATACAAATTTCTCACGCGCGAGATCGGATCGCCGGAGACGGGCACGGTCCACTCCGGGGTCACACGGGATCTGAGCGGCGGCGGTCTGCTCCTGCGCGTGAAGCTCTCCGACAAGGCCTTGGTGGCTGATTTACTGACTCAGAAGCGCATCGTCGGAGTCAAGTTGGGGTTACCCGGTGGCGATCCGTTGCCCGCGTTGTGCCGCACAATCTGGTTGGATCGGGTGTCGGACGGGGAGAGCGACGAGTACTCCCTGGGCCTCGAGTTCCTGACGGTGACCGCCACCGATCTCGACCGCCTGAAGTCGTTCGTAATCGGTTGTTACTGGCCCTAGCCCCGGGCCCCGGCCCCTGAGGCCAACGCCGAGGAAATGCCGCGCAAGACCGCGGCTCTTTACCGCGTCCTATTGCCGCGGCTGCGCCCCGCATATACAACCGGACCCTTCTCCATGTCCCGCACCACTCTCATCACCGGCGGCGCCGGTCTCATTGGCTCCGCGCTTTGTGAGCGCGCGCTGGCGTCCGGAGCCCGGGTGATCGTGCTCGACAACCTCTCGACCGGGCGCCGGGAGAACCTGCCGGAGTCGGAACGGGTCGAGTTGGTGCATGGGGATGTCTGCGACGACGAGCTGGTTGGCTCGCTCGTTCGGCGCGCGGACCGGGTCTTTCATCTCGCGGCGGCGGTGGGTGTCCGGCTGATCCTCGAACGGCCGACGGGGACCCTGCGACAGAGCCTCTTGGGAACCGAGATCGTGTTGCGCCATGCGGCGGCCCTGCGGCGGCCCGTGTTCTTCGCATCCTCGTCCGAGGTCTATGGCAACGCCGGCAACCAACCGTTGCGGGAGGACCAGGCCGTCGGTTTCGGATCACCCGAGACGCTGCGGTTCTCCTACGCTGCGGGCAAGGCCGCAGGTGAGGCGCTCGCGTTCTCCTACGCGGCGGAGTACGGGCTGCCCGTTCTGGTCGGCCGCTTCTTCAACGTCGTCGGAGAAAACCAGCAGGAAAGCCAGGGCGCGGTGGTGCCGAGCCTGTTCGGCCAAGCCCTTCGCGGCGGGCCGTTGCTCGTGCACGGTGACGGTAAGCAGACCCGTTCGTTCCTGGATGTCGAGGATGCCGCGGAATACGTCTGGCGGCTCATGGACCGGCGGCTCACCGATCCCGATTCGCCGCGTGGGCTCTTCAACATCGGTCGCGACGATCCGATCACCATCGGCGAGCTTGCCGTCTTGGTGCGCGACCTCGTGGATCCTGCGCTGACAATCGAAGAGATCGAGCCGGACTACGCGCCGGGGTTTGCGCCGATCCATCACCGCCGCCCCGCCGTGTCGCGCCTTCTGAGCGCGCTCGACTATCGTCCGCGCGTGCCGCTCCCGATCACTCTGCGCCGCTTCCTGCGGAGCCGGCTTCCGGTTGCGCGGTAACGTCCAAGACCCAACCCAGATAGCCGGCGGCGCCGCTCGCGACATCGAGGACGAGGAATTCGGGAACGTCGTAGGGATGCAGTTTCAAGACGGCCGCCTCGAGTTTCTCAACTCGCGCTGCGGACGTTTTGATCACCAGGAGACTCTCGCCGTCCTCGTGGATCTTGCCCTGCCATCGGTACACGCTCGTGACGTTTCCGATCACGTTGACACACGCCGCCAAACCGAGTTTGACTAGTTCGCGGGCAAGGTCGGCGGCGCGATCCGGAGGGCTCGTGACGAGGCAGACCCGGACATCGGTGGGCGGGTCGGCCTTTTCGCTCACGCGGAGCCTTCCCCACTGCCGGAGTTTTCGCCACCGGGGGTCTGGCCGCCGCCGCTGCCCCGCCGACGCCCACCGCGCCGCCGTCGCCGCCGCCTGCGCGTGGTTCCGGTGTCCGACGGCCCTTCGCGTTCGCCCAACTCGGTCCACGCAGCGAGTGCTTCTTCGGCATCGTCGACCCGCTCGAGGTCCAACGGTCCGAGGATCTTCCGCGCGAGCAACGCGATCGGAAACACTTCGCGGCGCACGTAGCGCTGCGTCGCGCGGCTGCGCGGGGGTCTCGCGAGTCGCGCCTGCGCCGCCAGAATCTGCGCGGCGTGGTTCAGGTCGCGACGTGAGATCGTGAAGTGCCGGCCGAACGGACGGATGAGGTCAAACATCGCGGTCTCGCTGTCCGCACCGGGTTCGTCGGTCAGAACACGCATCGCGGGCGGCGACAGGAGGACGGCGGTGAGGACGCTCTGTGGAACTCCGGTGCGATCGCCTTTCGTGAACTTGGCGAGCCGGTCGAGGGCGTCGAAGAATCGTGACCCCAACGGGAGGAGATCCGGCAGAAGCACCTCGAGGCAGCCGAACTCCTCAAGCATGGAAAACGCGCGCGAGGAACCACGGCCGCATACCAGGCGGTAGAGTTCCTCGAGCACCCGCGGCGGGGCGCAGCGCGCGAGGTCGCCGGCATGCCGTCGAATCGCGTCCGCGAGATCGGGATCGAGTTCGAAGTCGAGACGCCCTGCAAACCTCGCCGCGCGCAAGATGCGCACGGGATCCTCGCGCAATCGCACGTCGGGATCGCCGATCGTGCGCAGCCGCCGCGCCCGGAGGTCGTCGAGGCCCCCGACGTGGTCCACGAGTTTGCGCGTGTTCGGCTCGTAGAACAGACCGTTGATCGTGAAGTCGCGCCGGAACGCGTCCTGCTTCTCCGTTCCGAAAACGTTGTCCCGTTCTATGTAGAGGTCGTCACCATCCCCGGCCTCTTCGTCCGCCGGCGGAGTCGGCGGCGCGCGAAAGGTCGCGACCTCGTAGATCTCATGCCCCATGTGCACGTGCACCAGACGGAACCGTCGACCGATGATGCGGCTGTAGCGAAAGAGGCGTTTCACCTGGCGCGGACGCGCGCTGGTCGCGAGGTCGAAGTCCTTGGGCGCGATGCCCAAGAGCATGTCGCGAACGCAACCGCCGACGAGATAGGCGTCGTGACCGCCGCGCGTGAGACGCCGCACGATCGACGCCGCATCGGGGCGGATCGCGTTCTGGGCGATTTCGAGGGGCGCCTCAGGATTCGGGGGGGATACAGCCGGCAAGGTGGGATCGTTCATGTTGTCAGATGCCCGCCGGCCCAGCGGCATCGCGCGAGAAGCTAACGCAAGAAACCACCGGCGGCAACCTTCTCGGGCGATTCCCGCGGGCCGGGCCGGTCGTGGACGGCCCTGGGGTTTATGCTTTCGCGGTGCCTGTCTTCACGGGAGCCGAACTGGGCTGGTACGAGGTGCTCGTCGTCGCGGTCGGCGGCGCGATCCTCGCGTACTTCGGTGCGCGGTGGTTCGAGCGCCCGGCCGTCCGATGGGGTCTGGTCTCGCGGCGCCGGCGCGATCGTTTCTCCGCCCGGCGGATCTCGCTCGCCGGCGGGCCGGGGCTGTTGATCGGGTGCATCGCCGTGTACGCCGCGCTCCGGAGGGCGCCGCCGGCGGGGGTAATCGTCGGCGGGCTCGGCTTTTTTGGCCTGGGACTCTGGGACGACCGCTTCGAACTGCGCCCGTTTCAGAAAGCGAGCCTTCAAACCCTCATCGCGATCGTGGCGGCCGCCCTGTTGGTTCCAGGGCCGGTTGATATCGGAGTCGGTGTCCTGATCTTCCTGATCCTCGTGAACGCGAGCAACTACCTCGACAACATGGACGGGTTGCTCACCGGCGTGGCCCTCGCGCAGGCGGCGGCGCTTGTGCTCGTGCGCATCGAGCTCGGTCCCGGCGCGGCGCCGCTGCTGTTTGCGCTGCCGGGAATCCTCCTTCTGACCTGGGCGCCCGCCACCGTCTACCTCGGCGATTCCGGGAGCCATCTCGTCGGGGCGTTGTTCGCCGCGGAGACGCTTCAGATTCTGTACGAGGACGGGTCCGCGCATCCGGTGCGCATCGTGCCGTTGCTCGTGTTGTTCGGCGTGCCGCTTCTTGACGCGGCGACGGTCTCGATCTCGCGGCTGCGGCGCAAGCGACCGCTCTTTCGCGGCGGCACCGATCATCTCTCGCATCGCCTCGTTCGGCTCGGGTTTCCCGTGCGCGGAGCGGTCACGGTGCTCGTGCTAGCATCAGCCGTGTGTGGCATCGCTTCGCTTGTGTTGGCGCATTTCTAGCCGTTTCGTGCTCGGCCCCGGGGCCCGTTCTGGATCTGTCCGAAGACATGGCGCCGAAGGTTGCGCGTTCGACGACATGGCACGAGGCGCCGGCCGAAGGGACCCCGTACTCGATTGACTCGAGACGCACGACTTTGTTCATCTCGACCGGCGAATCCGAACTCGCCCCGGGTGCCGAAGCCGAACTGGACGTCCCGGTCGTATTGGATGCATGGTGCCGGGTTGGGGTCTGGACGACGCTTCAACGCATTCAAGGCAGGCCGTTCTTGGTGCGCGAGAGTTGGGGCCGCCTTGGCGAAAAAAAGCCGCGACGCCTGCACCAGACGTATGACGACCTGATCACCGGCGTGATCGCGCGTGTTCGGCCCGAAGCCGACGGCAGCCTGCGGTTTCGCATCGAGGTGGCCGACGGCGAAACGGTATCCGTGGCGCGCATCGGCGACTTCGAAGGCAACGAAGTCCTGTTCCCGGCGCCGCGGCGTTTTGGATACCGCTTTGACGGCACAGTGTTACCCGGAGTGAATGTCGGCGTGATCGCGCGGTGGTCCCCCGGCGTCGAGATTCGCCTCGGCGATGCCACAACGGACGAGGTCGCGCCGAAGAGGTTCCGGTTCCGCGCGGGGTCGGCGAATGGATTTGTCGTTGGAACCCGCGGCCGTGTGGAGGCCTTTTCGGAGCAGTGGGGGCCGGCCCCTCCTGTCATCGTCGACGACGGCGGCATCCTGCGCGGCGAGTTTCGGTTCGGGCCGCCGAGCCTGTTCGCCACGGGTGCGAAGTGGGAGTTCGAAACGACCGAGCTATTCGGCTCCGAGTTCGAGGGGCGATATGTCGACACCGATGCGGATCGGCGCTAGCGCGTTCCTCTTGGCTTCGCTCACGTGCGTCTTTGGCGAGGAGTTGGAGACACCCGGCGAGGAAGTGCTGCGTGAGATCGCCGAATCGAGCGGGGCGGGTCGGTACGCCAAGTGGGCGGGCCTTCTGAACGAGGCAGCGGATCTGCACGCTCATCCGGCGAGCGCAGCCGAAGCCGAGGCGCTCCGGCAAGCCGCCGCTGCCGCGCTGGCGACCAAGAGCGAACGTGTGTTGCTCGCGGCGATTCGCGCGGTGGGGCGCATGCGCCACGTTGCGGTCGACAAGGAGATCGCCGTGATGCTGCGACCGCTCAAACCCACGGGTGTCGAAACTGAACGTCTGTTGGCCGCGATCGAAGCGGCAGGCCGGATGCACACCCCCCCTCTTCTGACGCCGCTTTCGAAGCAGGCGCGACAGGGCGAACACATGGTGGCCGCCGAACAGGCGTGGAAGGCGATCGGCGCCTACGAGCGCACGCCGACGGATTTGCGGCGAGCGGCGGCGGACAAGGCGCTGGAAGGCGCGGAGTCTCTGGCGCGCGGAAGCGGCAAGAAGAAGCGAGCGCGCTGGCGCCGTCTGCGCGCACCTGCGCTCCGGACGTTGCAACGGCTGATCGGCCGCAAGCTCAATACCGTGGCGCAGTTCGCGGATTGGTGGCGGATCGCGCGCAAGCAGGAAGATCCCTGGGCGCAGCCCAAAGACTGATCGAAACGGCCTAGCGTCGCTCGAGTGTGAGTCGGGCGTCGTCGCTGGGCGCCACGCCCTCGCGGTGAAGCGATTGGAATCCCGTCGCGGTGACGTGCAGTCGCGCGTGGGTTCCGCCGAGGCCGTTGAGTTCGAAACGGCCCTTCGCGTCGGTTCGCGCGCGGATCGGCGGCCGCTCGTTCTCGTCATCCGGCATACCGAGCGCCAGCACCCGCGCATGGCGCACCGGCAGTCCCTTGTCGTCCACGATCCGGCCGCGCATCGTGAACCCTCGCTTCAGTTCCAAGTCGATCGGTAGGCCCGAGACGTCGACCTCGTGCACCAGTCGTGTCGCGCAGCCGGTGCCTTCGACGCGCACCAGGTAGCGTCCCTTCGGAAAAGCCTCCACCGCGAGCTCGCCTTTTTCGTTCGCGCGGACCGGAAGGGCAGGAAGCGGAGGTGGAAAGTCGTCGGCGAGCAGCGGCCGGAACGATACGAGTGCGTGCGGCACCGGCCGGCCTTCGCACGAGACGCGTCCTCTCAGAAGCACACGCTCGGGCAGCGTGATCACCTGCCCCGGTTGGCTCGGAAGCATCGTCGCGGCGCCCTTGTAGATCGCCCACGCCGGTGTGTCTTCCGGCCAATCGCCCGCGAACGCGCCCGTGCTGTCGACGTTCCACTCCGACCGCAACATCAGCGGCCGGTCCGAGCCGGAGGAGACAGTCAGACCGAAGACGGTGATGACGCCGCCCTGTGCGCCGTCGATGCGACCCGAGAGCGTGCGGCCCCGGCCGACGATGAGGCTGCCACCGGACCCGGCGACGGGCGGCCCGCCCTCGGGCTGCGCGCAAACGGACACGGCGTCTTCGTGCTCGGGCAGCCGGTAGCGCCCGGCCGCGTCGGTTTCCGCACTCGCGAACGACTCGCCGTCCGCGCCCATCAGGTGGACGGTGGCCTTTTGGGGACGACCGCCGGCGGTTGTCACCTGCCCCTCGCGGTACGCGCTCGCGCTTACGCGCAGGCGCACCTCGCGGCCGGTTCTCATGTCGTGCCAGGTCGTCGCGCTTTCGGATCCCGCGTGCGCTTCGACCAGGAAACGTCCGCGGCCGAGTCCGGGCACCTCGGCGATGCCGTTCTCGTCGCTGAAAATCGACTCCTGCACGTGTTTTTGGTGGGGTTCCTTCGAGGCTCGCAGCCCGCGCACGAGGATCAGCGCTCCGGCGAGCGGCGCACCCGTGCTCTGTTTCACAACGGTTACACGCAAAGGGCCGTCGCGGTCGGCCCGTGGAGTTTGTCCCCCGTCTTCGCCGTGCCGATCCCCTCCGGAAAGGAACCCGGGCAGCAGCGTACTCAGCGGCGAGAGAAGCAGCAGCAGCAAGAGCAGCAATGCGAGCGCGAGCCACGAGCGTTTGCGGAGCTTTTTCATCAACTAGCCCGGATTATTCACAAGACGAGCGTTCTGAACGGCCCAGCCTGCCGAGTTCTTTGTCTCTCGGCACTCGACGTGTCCTCCAACACTACTTCGGCCTCGAGTCGCGATCTCGACAGGCTGGACTCGCCCAGAAGGCGTTGATCCGAACGTTCCTCACCGTGCAGAAACAACGCGCCCGCCTCGTGAATAACCCGGGCTAACCGGTCCCGCGGGAGCCGAATGACGCGAGGGTATCCAGGGGCGCGGGGCTATAATCGTTTTTCGGCAGGAGATCGACGCGCATGCAGAGAAATTTGGTTCTCGGGCTTACTGTTCTCGCATTCATGATCGCAGGATTGGGCGCGACTGCCGTCGCCGAGGATGAGCCCGCCGAGGGCGAGGTGAACGAGGGGCTCGTTCTTGCCGAGAAGGTCAAAAAGGCCAACGAGGAAAAGGACTCCACCGAGATCAGCGGGCTTTGCGAGGACATCATCACCTTCGCCAAATCCGCGAAGACCGCCGCGGAGGTGGACCCCGTGGCGGTGGAACTCGTCAGGTCCCTGAAGGTCGCCAAGGGCAACTGGGGCACGCTGCGCAAGATCATCGCGGCGCTCGGCGAGCTGCGTTCCAAGCCCGGCTCCAAGGCGCTCAAGAAGCTCGCGTTCCAGAAAAAGCCGAAGGACGAAAACTACGAGGAGCTTCAGGCCACCGCCCTCATCGCGATTTCGCTGATGCGGGATCCGAAGCTCATCGAGAAGATCGCGGACCAGATGAAAAGCCGGAGCATCCCGGTTGCGAAGGCCGCGATGGCAGGATTCAAGAACTACAGCCCGGCGCCCGGCAAGACGCGCAAGAAGGTCGCGGAAGTGATCATGAAGCGGATGCAGGCCGAGAAACCGTCCGCGGGCCAGGGCGGCGGCGTCAGCGCCGAGGCGCAAAAGCGCTGGCAGGTGGTTTCGCCCGTCATCGTCGAGACGATGCAAGCGATCTGCCGCCAACCGACCATCAGCGACGTCGACAACTGGGACGAGTGGTGGCGCGAGAACAAGAAGAAGAGGTCCGTTTGGAAGGACCCGCCCAAAGAGTGAGCTGGGCGATCCGGGTTTCCCCCAAAAACCACCTCCTGGTGACGGCGTTTTACGACGACGTGACGGCTGAAGAGCTCCCGGTGTACCTGAGAGCGGTCCAGGAGCTTGCCGCCGACTTCCCGAAGGGGTTCAAGGAGATCGTGGACGGTCGTCGGGTCGCCGAGAACCCCTCGCTGTCCGGTCCGGGCATCTTCTCGGCCGTCGAGCACGAGGACGAGCACTCCGGCTCGCGGCGCATCGCCATCGTCGTCGATCGACCGCTAATCCACGGCCAGGCGCGCCAGTACGACTCGGCGCGGACCGCCCGGTTCGACGCGGAGGCGCGGTTTTTCGAAAACGGCGAAGAGGCGGCCGCCTGGCAGGGGGTTGCGGATCTGGGACGCGAGATCGAGCGATTCCTGGCCGCGGCGCCCGAAGGCGCCGACCGGGCCGGCTGACGCCTGCCGGCCCTCTGCCGAAGTGTCACGCGTGGCGAGTCCGCCGCGGTGCCATTCTGGCAAGGCGGAACCCGTCGAGATAGCTCAAGTCTCGGCAGATCAACGAGTTAGGTCACCCCGCACATCGCGGCACTCCGTTTGCCTTAGGCCCGGCTTCAGATTCATGAAGGAGGATCGAATGGCGAAGCAACTCGCGTTCGAACACGAAGCGCGCGATCACTTGAAGAACGGCGTGGAGAAGATGGCCCGGGCGGTCCGGACCACTTTTGGCCCCAGGGGCCGAACCGCGCTCATCGACAAGGGGTGGGGCAACCCGACCGTGACCAAGGATGGCGTGAGCGTGGCCGAAGAGGTCGAGCTCAGCAATCCGTACGAGAACCTGGGCGCGCAGCTCCTCAAAGAGGCAGCCAGCAAGACGTCCGACATCGCCGGTGACGGCACCACCACCGCCACGATCCTGGCGGAGGCCATCTTCAAGCAGTCTCTCCGATTCGTGAGCGCCGGCGTCAACGTGGCCGCCGTCGGTCGCGGCATGAGCAAGGCGGTCGCCAAGGTCGTCGAGTTCCTCGAGGAGTTCGGCAAGAAGATCGACACCAAGGAGGAGATCGCCCAGGTCGGCAGCATCGCGTCCAACGGCGATACCGAGGTGGGCGGCATGATCGCCGAGGCGATGGAGAAGGTCGGCCGCGACGGCGTCATCACCGTCGAGGAAGGCAAGGGCATCGAAACGTCCGTCGACATCGTCGAGGGGATGCAGTTCGACCGCGGCTTCGCGAGCCCGAACTTCGTCACCGACCACGATCGCATGGAGTGCATCTTCGACGATCCCTACATCCTCATCTACGAGGACAAGATCAACTCGGTCCAAAAGCTCGTCCCGTTCCTCGAGAAGATCACGAAGGAACGCAAGCCGCTGCTCATCATCTCCGAGTCCGTCGAGGGCGACGCCCTCGCGACGCTCGTCGTCAACAAGATGCGCGGTATTCTCCCGGTTTGCGCCGTGAAGGCTCCGGGCTATGGCGATCGCCGCAAGGCGATGCTCGAGGACATTGCGGTCCTGTGCAAGGCGCGTCCGCTCT
>JAZFYD010000212.1:0-29756 GCA_036443405.1 Planctomycetota bacterium | reverse complement strand
CGTCCAGGCCCACTCCGGGGCGCCCGGGATCGAAGCGGCATCGGAAGAACTCGATGAGGATGCGCGCGATCTCTTGGTTGTTCGCCAGCGTGCGCTCCATGTACGCCTGGCTGAACGGAATGCGCGCCTGAAGCAGGTACTTGCAGTACGCGCGCAACACGGTGATGTCGCGGCCGGAGAGTCCGACTCCGAGCACGAGTCGGTTGAAGCCGTCGTTTTCGGTCTCGCCGTTCCAGATGGCCCGGAACGCTTCGTGAAACACGTCGCGCACACGGTCGAGCTTCATCGTGCGCCCCTGGAGCCGCGTGACGAAATCGTGGATCGACCCGTGCTCGCCCGTATCGAGGCGAACGCGATAGGGATACTCCTCGATGACCCGCATCCCCATGTTCTCGAGCTTGGGCAGCACGTCGCTTAGCGGCACGGGCGAGCCGCGCAGGAACACCTTCACGCGGACCGCGTCGTCAGCGTCATCCGGATCTCGGTGGAGGTGCAACGACAGCCCATCCGGGCTTGCGAACGCTCGCTCCATGTGGTCGATGTCGTGGACCGCGGTCTTCGAGTCGTACTGCTCCTCGTACGCCGCCGACGCACGGCGGTATCGCCGCGCGAGCCGCAGCGCCTCCTCGGGTCCGTGCGTTTCGAGCAACTGCTCGCGGACGCGGTCGGACCAGAGTCGTCCGGCCTCCGCGATCCGGCGTTCGACCTCCTCGCGCGGGATGTCAGGGATCTCGCCGCGCTTCGTGCGCACGATGATGTGCAGGCGCGCCAGGGCCTCATCGGTCATGTGCGTGTAGAAGGCATCCACCTTGCCGTTGTATGCGTCCTCGAGGATCTTCTGGGCCTGAATGCGCATGCGGGTGTCGTAGCGGTCGCGTGGCACGAACACGAGGCACGAAACAAAGCGCTCGAACGGATCCCGGCGCACGTAGAACGCGATCTTCTGACGCTCCTGCAAACCGAGAATGCCCATCGAGATCTCGAAGAGATCGTCCTCTCCGATCTGGAACAGCTCGTCGCGCGGATACGTTTCGAGGATGTGCTGCAACGCCTTGCCGTTGTGGCTTGCGCGCGCAAATCCGGCGCGTTCGAGGGTGCGCCCCACCCGTTGACGCAGCAGCGGGATGTAACGCGGACTGCGCGAATAGGCGGCGGCGGTGAACAGGCCCAGGAACAGGTGGTCGCCGATCACCTCGCCTTTCTTGTTGAAGCGCTTCACGGCGATCGTGTCGAGATGGACGGGCCTGTGAACGCGGCTACGCCGGTTCGCCTTCGTGATGCGCAGGAGCGAAGGCTCCTCGACGAAATGTCGGACCTCGGCGGGAACCGCACCGAGGTTGCGCATGCCGTCGAACACCGTGTATTCCGGATCGCGCAATAGCCCAAGGCCGGGCTCGATTCTCGCGACGGTCTCCTGCCCCTCGCCTTTGAAGTCGCAGAGGCGGTATCCCAAGAACGTGAAGTGATGGTCATCCATCCAGTTCAGGAACCGGACACCCTCGTCGATCTCCTCCGGGGGCAGCGGCGGTGGGTTGCTTTCGAGTTCGGCGACGATCGCGTGGGTCTTGGCCCGAATCGCCTGCCAGTCCTCGACGACCACGCGCACGTCCGCGGTCACTTTCTTCAGATCTTCCTCGATCTCCAGGTGCATCGCCTCCACCTGCGGGTCGATCCGCAGGTGGATCCAGGACTCCACGATCGCGCCTTCGGACTCCCCTACGCCGGTCAGCCGGCCGTTCGCGTCCCGCGAGACCGTCAGGATCGGGTGCATCAGCAGTTGCACGCCGGCACCGAATCGCCCGAGCGCCGACACCACCGAGTCGACGAGAAACGGCATGTCGTCGTTGATGATCTCGATGACGGTGTGCTCGCAATGCCAGTCGTGGTCACTTTCGCTCGGTGTGTAGACGCGCACCAGCGAGTGCGACTCCTTGCGCTCGTTTCCGAATCGCCAGAACTGGACGCACCCGGCGCCGAGCGTCTCGGCATCACTCACAGCCAGGTCCCCCCTCGGAAGGCTCCGGACGATCGCGCGCACCATGGCTTCCGCGATCGGTGCGTCGTTTTCGTCGACGAGCTTCCTCACGGTCGAGGAAACGCGATCCAGCATCTGAACGTCGGGTTCGACTTGCGTCACAGTACGGTGCCCTCGCGGTCAGTCCTCACTCGTTGCGCCGCCCATTCTGACGAGTGCGGGGACGCGACGCCACTTTGCAGCGGAAGAAATCGAACGAGGGCAGCGCGCCCCGCCACAAGTCACGGCGGCGACGGAACCGCTCAGGGCGCCGGAGGACTCGCCGGATCGGCGCTCCCGGACATACCCACGCGTTCCGCGATCGGCACCCAGGCGCGGTCCCGGGCGCCGCGATAGGCCGCGCGCGGACGCAACAGCCGTCCGTTTTTTGTTTGCTCGTCGAAATGGCCGAGCCAGCCGCCGACACGCGCGAGGGCGAACACCGAGGAGAAAAGACGCGCGTCGAGACCGAGGCCGTGCAACAGGAGCGCCGTGTAGAACTCGACGTTGGTGTGGATCGCCCGATCCGGTTTCAGCTCGGCCAGGACCTCGAGCACCGCCGTTTCGAACACACGGGCATCGCGCCAAAGGGGATCCGATTCGCCCAGCAGTCGTGTGGCTTCCGCGCCCAGTATGTCCGCCCGCGGATCCCGCACGCGATACACACGGTGCCCAAACCCCATCATCCGTTCGCCGGATACCACGACCTCGCGGACGTGCGCGCGCGTCCGCGCATCCAGATCACCGCCGTCCGTTTCGAGTCCCTGCGCGCGCAGCGCCTGCAGCGTGGCCAGCGCGGGCCCGGGCGCCCCGCCGTGCAGCGGCCCCTTCAACGCGCCAAGCGCCCCCTCCACCGCCGCCACCTGGTCCGACCCCGTACTCGCGATCACCCGCGCCGTGAACGTGGACGCGTTCATCCCGTGATCCGCGACGGTATTCCAGTACGTATCGAGCGCACGCCGCTCCGCCGGTTCGGGTACCCGATCGAACAGCAACTCCAGGAAACACTCTGCGTGGGTGCCCCCGTGCGGAGCGTCCAACCACGACCGCCCGGTTCGACACCGCCAGAAGTTCGCCAGCATCACCGGCATGGACGCCACGATCGCTTCGCGGCCGGGCGAATCGATGGCCAGTGCGGCAACCCCGAGGCGCAGTGCATCCATCGGCTCGGCACCGCGCGCGGCTGCTTCAACGAGCAGCGTCCGCACCAACTCACCCGGTTCGCGTTTTTCGCGAAGGTCCCGATTCAGGCGGTCGAGCTCCGCGGAGGTCGGGAGCCGGTCCTCCCACAACAGATGCAGCGTCTCTTCAAAACTCGCCCGCGGCGCGAGGACCTCGGCCGGGAACCCCGCGATGGTCAAACGGCCAGCCTCGCCCTCCACCTCGCTTAGGCGCGTTACGCCCGCGATGACTCCGTCGAGTCCTACCTGTGCGATCGGGACATGGGCAGGGCCGTGACGCCCGTGTGCAGTGGTTTTCATGGACTCAGCATCGCGGACGTGGCGATATCGTCAATCTTGATAAGCTAATCAATATAATGACTCGTTATTTAACGGCGAACGAGGCCGCCGAGCGCCTGCAGGTGAGCCGGGCCACGCTGTACGCGTACGTCAGCCGCGGGCAGATCCGGTCCGAACCGATCGCCGGCACACGCACCCGCCGCTACCACTCCGAGGACATTGACTCCCTCGTGGGTCGGAAACGCGCGCGGAGCCATCCGGAAAAGGCGGCGAGCGACTCGCTTCACTTCGGTGGATGGCCGGTGCTGGAATCGAGCCTGACGCTACTGGACGGCGAGCGGCTCCATTACCGCGGCCTGGACGCCATCGAACTCTCCCGCACCGCGTGCCTGGAGGACGTGGCGCAACTGCTTTGGGACGCGCCGGTTCCCGATCTTGCGCCGCAGGAAGAACCGGTCGGATGGGACTCGATGATCGATTTCACGCGGGGGCTGAGCGTCGTCGCCGCGTGGCAGGTCTTCCTGAGTCTCGCGGGCCCTGCCGACCCCGCGGGGTTCGATCTCCGACCAGAGAGCGTCCGGCGTGCGGGCGCGCGAATCCTGCGTGGTCTGACCGCGGTCTCGATGGGTGTCACACCAGTCGTCGAACCCGTGGCGGACACGCTGGTGAGAGGTTGGGCGGTGACGAACAAGGATGCGCGCGACGCGATCCGTGCGGCGCTGGTTCTGACCGCCGACCACGAACTCAACGCGTCCGCGTTCACCGCCCGCTGCATCGCGTCGGCCGGCGCGACTCCCTACGCCGTCGTCACCGGCGCGCTCGCCTCGCTGTCCGGTCACAAACACGGCGGCCAATCCGAACTTGTGGCCAGGCTGTTCGAGGACGCGGCGACTCTCGGGTCGGAGGAAGCCATCGCACGGCGGTTGCGCACCGGGGAGCGATTGCCGGGGTTCGACCACCCCCTCTATCACGACGGCGATCCCCGGGGCCGGCGGTTGATCGAGCTCGCGTCCGCGGCGAGAGGTTCCGTGGCGAGAAGAGCATCGAAGCTCGCCGACGCGATCGCGCGAGAGGCCATGGACAAGTCCGGCCTGCACCCGAATCTCGATTTCGGCCTTGCCGTTGTGGCCCGGGCGTTCGGGCTGGCGCGTGAAGCGCCGTTTGTCCTTTTTGGTCTCGGCCGCACCGTCGGTTGGATCGCACACGCGCTGGAACAGTACGGCTTGGATCGGATCATTCGACCGCGGGCCCGGTACTCGGGCCCAACCCCCCGGCGCCATTCGCTTTCCTAGGCTGCGTCTGAGGAAAGCCCCCTCGGCCGGCTCGCCCGCCGAAGCAATGGCGAATGCGGAGCGGCACGGCGCAGCGAAAACGCTAAGCTGTCGCCGCATGAACCGCCCGTTCGACCAACAGGAGCAATCCGCTGCCAGCACAGGGGCCGGATGGGTGGAACATGTCGTGCTCTTCAAGATTCGCGCGGGCACGTCCGGCGACGCGGTGCAGGCGATGCGGACCGGGTTGGAGTCGTTGCCCGAGACGATTCCAGGCATTCTCGACCTGAGTTGCGGCGAGAACTTCTGCGATCGCGCCAAGGGGATGAACTTCGGGCTCGTCGTGCGTTTCGAGAGCGAGCGCGCGCTGCAGCTCTATGTGCATCACGCCGATCACGTGCGCGTGGTCGAAACGCTCGTCCAGCCGATCGTCGATGACGTGTTGGCGCTGGATTATCTGCACTAGGGTCTTGAGAGGCGCCGTGAAGCCGAGTTCGCGACCTGCTCCCGCGGTATCGCGAATCCTCCTGTTGATCGCTCTCGTGCAGATTGCAGCCTGCGCCGGCCGCCGAAACGACGCGGCGATTCTGCGCGCGCTGCGAGCGACGGAGGTGGATGATCGCGAGCGACGCTACTACAGCGTGCGTTCCCTTTCGGTGATGGGCGACAAACACACGCGCCTTCGATTGCTCGAGTTGACCGCGGACGCCGATCCGCTGATCCGCAACGCCGCGGCGCGTTCCCTCTGTGATCGAGGAGAGAAACACGCGGCCAGCGCTTTGATCGACAACCTTCACCGCGACCGGCGCACCTATGTGGTGACGGACGCCATCTACCACCTCCGGTTGCTGTTTCAAACCGACCTCAACTACAACCCGAACCTCGGCTATCGCCACCAAACCGAGAAACAGGACGAATGGTGGGCGTGGTGGGAGCAGCAGACTTTCGGTGGAAAGCGACCCGTGCAATATCTGCCGGACGACGACGACGACCCCGAGGAGCGCGCGCGCATCCTACGGCTGCTCGAGCGATTCAAGGAAGAGGGGTTCGCGAACTTCCTGGATGAGGAGGCGGGAATCTCAGCAATGTGGACGGAGGTCGCCCCGATCGCACGATCCAGGCTGCCCGACAATGTCGCGGTCGTCGAGGCCGTATTCGCCGAGTTCACCAGGCGTTGGTTCAACAATCCTGACCTCTGGAACAACTACGCGCTTGCCGCGCTCAACAACGGACAGTGGGACCGCGCGCTGGAGGCGTATCGCGTCGCGCTCGCGCTGAGGCCGGAAGATGCGTCGCTGCACAACGACATCGGGATTCTGTTCGAGGGTTTGGGGCAACTCGACGATGCGGCAGGAAGCTACAAGGAAGCGGCCAGGCTTGACCCGACGAACGACATCGCGTTCACCAACCTCGGCGACGTGCTCGCGGCGATGGGCGACAAACGCGGCGCCCTCGCGCAGTACAGCTCAGCCGAGAAGCTCGCTCCGGAGAAGTGGCAATACCATCGTCTGTGGATCAAACGCCTGGGTTTGAAACCGAAGGACCGCATGCCGCCACGCGCGCCCGCGGGCAAGACGAACGCAGCGCAAACCAATGCGCCTACGCAAAAGCCGAAGTAGCTAGCGTTCACACCTAGTCCCTCTGGAAAGACTTCAACCGCGCTCTCGCGATGGCCATCCGCTTGCCGCGACATCTTCGGGGCCGAGGAAACCGAGAATCTCGGATGCAGCCCAGTAGGGACGCTCCTGATGGATCGAGTGCTTCGGCTGTATCGGAGGCGGCTCCGTCGGCGACAGCCTCGGACTCGCGGATGTCGGACTCGTCGGCGCGGCAGTCGCCTACCGCTTCCGGTTGCGGCCGGCCTGAAAGCTCGGCGCGGTTGCCGCTACTGTCGGCGGCAGCCTCCGCCTACACTGAGGCCGTGCCGGGAGAGAGATCGGGACGACACGCCCGCAAAGGGCGGGGCAGAGGGCCTCAGAAGGCGCGCCGAGGCCGTGAGCGGCCCGGGCCGCTCCGGCCGGGGACCCTGTTCGCGGACCGTTACCGGCTCATGCGCATCGCCCGCAAGGGCGGATTCGGCGTCGTCTTCGAAGCAATGGACTCGAACCTGCGGACCAAGGTTTGGATCAGCGCGTACGAGGGCGAGGACGAAGCGTGGGTCGAAGAGGCGGCGCAGGATGCGGCCGGACTCGACCACGCACACATCCTGCGCATCGACGAAATCGACCGCGAGGAGCCGTGGCTCTACTACCGCACGCGCACGATCGACGGGACGAATCTGCTGGAGAAGCTGCACTCGGCGCCCGCCGGCTGCCTGCCCGTCGCCGAGACGCGCCTTCACGTGCGGCAGATCCTCGCGGCGATTCAGTTTGCGCACGGACACGGCGTGGTCCATGGCGATCTGCATCCGCTGAGCATCCTGTTCGATCGGGACGACCGGCTGCGGGTTTCGGACTTCCGCATCTCCCGCGCGGTTCGGGACGCGGGCGGCATCGCGGCGCAACAGCCGTATCGCGCACCGGAGGAGATGACCGGGTCCGCCGCGAGTCCCGAGGGGGACCTCTTCTCGCTCGGGTGCATTGCGTACCAGCTCTTGACGGGCCGGCTTCCCTACCCTCCGCGCAGCCCGCGGGACAAACCGCCGACCCCGCTTCCCGATCACGTACCCATCGAGTTGCGTCGTCTCGTGGAGACGCTGCTCGCGACCGATCCTGCTACGCGATCCCCCGACGCTGAGAAGATCGCGGAGGCGCTCGACCCGGAACCGGCGGACGCGACCAACGGCAACCGGAAACTCTCGTTCCCGCTTTCGGTCGCGGCGCTTGTCGTATCCGTCGCGGCGTTTTTATTCGTGCTCATGAGCGGCGACAGCGCGGACAAGTGGGACAAGGAGTTGCCGCTGCTGCTCGCGGAGGAGCGGTTCCCGGAGGCGATCGCGCGCTTGCGCAAGCAGATGGATTCATCGCCGGAGATCGCGAGGCCACTGCTGGCACGCACGCTCTTCCAGCAGGCGGAAAGGCACGAACGCGACGGCGCGTTGTGGGCCGCGCAACGCTGCGCCGAGGAAGCGCATGCGCTCGACCCACGCACGCCGCATCAGGAGCAAGTGCGCCGCCTGCGTACACGAACGCTTGCCCGGCTGGGATTGGTTCGAGTGGTGCGCCACGATCCCGCCACCGGCGAGGTGCGCATCGACCTCGCGGGTGTTCCGGTGCAACGGGTCAACCTGGGTGGCGTGCAGGCGAAGGTGCGGGACGGGTTCGCGATCGTCCGGTTGGAAAACGGCCGAAACGAGGTCGAGATGATCGTGATCGACGCCGCGGGCAACGAGCGACGCGAGTCGCTGCGCTGGTCCGACGACCGCTCGGCACTCACCCCCGCGCATTCCGGCGACTGAGCGGGCGCAGCTGTGGCCTCGGTAGACCGAATACAGAAGAGGAGTTACAGCAGAGAGCACGGAGGCTCTCCTGGTCTGGACCGAACCGTGCCCGAGCGAAGGTAACGCCTCTCCGGATCGGTGGCGTTAGGAGGTCCGTTGGCCTCCGTGACTCCGTGCCTCTGTGGTGAACTCCTCTTTTCTGTATTCGGCACCGATCGCAAGGCCGGATCGCTTTTGGGCTGTGCGATGATGCCTCGCTCATGAGCCCGGCATCCACACCCGCATCCAGGGACTTTCTTCGCCGACTCACGCTTGCGTCCGGCGCGCCCGGTTCCGAAGGCGAAGTGCGCGGCATCGTTCAGGAGGTCTTCTCCGATCTCGGCGACGTCACACACGACCGACTCGGAAGCGTGTTGTGCGAGTGCACCGGAAGCGCGGACGAACCCAGGGTGGCCATCGACGCGCACATGGATGAGGTGGCGTTTCTCGTCCAGAGCATCTTGCCCGGCGGCCTGTTGCGCTTCGCCGCGCTCGGCGGCTGGTGGGGACACGTCCTACCGGCGCAGCGCGTGAACGTGATGACGGAAACGGGCGCGGTGCCCGGTGTCATCGCGTCGAAGCCGCCGCACTTCCTGACGACAGCCGAACGCGAAAAGGTGCAGACCGTCGAGGAGCTCTTCCTCGATGTCGGCGCGACGTCCGCCGAGCAGGTCGCGGCGTTCGGGATCCGCGTCGGCGATCCGATCCTGCCGCACGCGGAATTCCTCGAGATGAAGGACCCCGACATCTTGAGCTGCAAGGCGTTCGACGACCGCGCGGGGGTCGGCATCCTGTGCGAAACAATGAAGCGCCTCGGAGACGGCCAACATCCGAACCGGGTGATCGGCGTCGGCGCCGTGCAGGAGGAAGTCGGATTGCGCGGCGCGCGCACGGCGCACGAACTCGCGCGGCCGGATGTCGCGATCGTGCTCGAGGGAACTCCCGCCGACGATTTCCCCGGCGCAGAGGTCTCGCAGGCCGTGCTCGGCCGCGGACCGCAGGTTCGTTTGTTCGATCCGACCGCAATCGCGAATCGCCGGCTTGTGCGCCTGATCGAAGAGACCGCCGCCGCGGAAGACATCCCGCTTCAGATCGCGGTGCGGCGCACCGGCGGCACCAACGCGGGCGCGATTCATCTGTCGCGCAGCGGCGTGCCCGCTGCCGTGATCGGCGTGCCCGCGCGCTACATCCACACCCACGTCGGCCTGATCCACTGGAACGACTATCAGGCGGCGGTGGATCTGACGACCGCGGTCGCGCGCCGGCTGGATGCGGCAACGGTCGCCTCTCTGACGGCCTTCTGACGGCCGGATCTCGCGTCCTCGCGTCGATCTTGCGCCCGGTGGCACCATGGGGCGACCCCCATGCTCGGCCTCAAGTCCGCCACCGATCCGGAATGGACCAAGACCGCACTCTCCAACGAGGGCGCTCTTCTTCACGACCACGCGCACTTGGAGCGCAAGGCCGCGGGCAACGCGCTCACGCTGGTCGGCCAGCTCCCGGATCACGCGCCGGAGATTCTCGAAGTCGTGCACGAGGAGTTGGAGCACTTCGAACGCGTCTGCGGATTGCTCGAAAAGCGCAACCTGCCGCTCGGGCCCGACACCGGCAACCCGTACGTGAAACAACTCACTGAGGTTGGCGGGCGCCGGCGCCTTCTCGATCGCCTGCTCAAGATGGGCCTCGTCGAGGCGCGCTCGTTCGAGCGATTCTCGTTGCTCGCCGCCGCGGCAAGCGGCGACCTCACCGAGCTGTACCGCGACCTGCAGGAGAGCGAAGCGGGCCATCACGTTTTGTTTGTGAAGCTCGCGTACTCGAAGTTTCCGAGGGACGTCGTGCAAAAACGCTGGGACGAACTCGCGACGGCGGAAGCCGAGATCGTAGCGAACACCCCCTGGGGTCCGCGGATTCACTGACGTTCGTTCAGGCTGGCCGGTTTTCTCTTCGACGGTCAGTACTGCACCGCCGCCGACACAGGGATCCAACCTTCGAGGTCGCCCGGCAGCTTGATGTGCAGCCACTCGCGGCGATGTTCCAACACCACGAACTCCGCGCCGGCGTGCAGGGGGGTCGAGAACGCGGGTTCGTAGCTCTCCGCGTCGCCCTTTCTTGCGACCACGTCGTCCGCGGTCACGACGCCGTGAGTGGTCATCTCGACATCAAAGGCCTGCAACGTCGCGGACCAGCCCAACAGCAGTGTCAGCACCAACAGGACCCACGCCGTGCGTCGGAGCGCGGGGATGCGCCGCACCCCGACGCGGGACATGAGCGCCGCGAGCATCGCGAGGGTCGCTGCCAACGCGAGCAGGCCGAACTTCTCTCCATAGCTCGTCCAACCCTGCCAGAACAGTACGTGGTCCAGGAGCGACTTCGACTCCGTGACCGACTGTCCCGCGCTCGTCAACGCATACCCGAGGTTGTCGCGCAGGTACGGATCCCGCGGCCGGTATCGAACCGCACGACGGTACGCGGCGATCGCCTCGCCCCACCGGCCCGACTTCACGTAGCAGTTGCCTTCGTTGTAGAGCAACGCTCCGCTCGTCACACCGCGCTCGGACAACGCGCGGAAACGCGCCGCGGATTCGAGGTAGTCCTGTTCCGATTGCGCTGCGAGGAAATTTCGTTGCGCCTCTTCGAAGCCGCGCGCTTCGTCGAGATCGAGTCCGCGCCCGCACGCCGGCAGCAGAAACAGCGAGAGCATCAGCATCCGGAAGAAGCTCACTTCAGGTGCCTCCCAAGCGCCGCGATCAAGTCATCGAGCAATCGCTCGCCCTCCGCCACGCGGTCCGGGTCCGCGTCGCCGCCGTAGCGCGCCGCGTCGCAGGATTCGAACCACGACTGCGCCCGCACCGCGAGATCCGCGTCCGCTCCCAGCGCGATGAGCTGCGCGTGAACGTCCGCACCGGTGAGGCCCGACTCGCTGACATCGGCGACATCGGCCACAAGACCCGCGACAGCCTGACGCAGTTCGGTGGTCTCTCCCGCCGCGCGCGCCGCCGACCAGCGCTGTTTCGCTCTCGCCCGCGCCCGCTTCCTGCGCACCAGCGCCGGGTCCCCGCGCAACCGCCGCCGCCGCCCGAGCACCGCGCCCGCCACGATGTAGATCACGAGCAGGCCGCCGAGGTACGCGTACGTCCGAACCGGCGCCACGCCCTCGTCGCGCACCTCGCGGGCATCGCTGACGTTCGCGAAGATGCCCTTCTCCGTTTCTTCGAGACCGGACCGGCCCGCCCCGTTCGTCGCTCCACTCACGATGTCGCCATCGGAGACCGTTTCGGCCGCGGTCACGGCGATGGGAATCGCCGTCGTCGTGTCGGTCACGTACGCGCCCTGTTCGACGTCGAAGAACGAGAACGACACCGCCGGCACCGCTTCGATGCCCGCGCGCCGCGGCCGCAACCCATAGGTGAAGACGCGCTTGTTGCTCTCCTTCGTCGCGCTCGTCGCTTCGTACAGCCGGAACAGCTCGCCCAACTCCGGTTCGAGATCGGGCGGACCGATGTCGTCGAGGTTGCCACGCCCCAACACGGTTAGCGTCAACGTCATCGGATCGCCGACCCGCGCGTCCTTGGGCTCGATGTCCGCCGTGACGACGAACCGGCCGATCCCGCCGGTGTAGCTGGCCGGACGGCCCTTTGTCGGCACGTCCTTCACGAACACACTCACCGCGGGCGCAATCACGTAGACATCGCGGCCGGTGAGCCTTTTGTCCTTGCCGACCGCGTCCGCAAACGTGCCACGCACCCTGGCCGGGCCGAAGGAATACTCGCCGCGGCGAACCGGCGTGAACTCACGGGTCAGTGTGTAGACCCAGTACTCCCCCACACGTTCTTTCACGCGCGGGGAGCCGGCCGCGTCCGCCGCCGTCGCTTCGCGGCCGTCGAGATTGAAGACGAGCCGCCGCTGATCGAAGAACTCCTGCGTCGTCATGTCGTTGATCGAGAAACCACGCTGGCGCACGACCAACGGCCGCAACCACTCCGCCTTCGACTTGGACTCCAACCCGTCGATGGGATCGACCCACGGAACCCGAAGCCGCGGGGGCCGGGTGACACGCAGCGGATCGCGATCGGACATCGGACCCGGCAAACGCTGAATGAAGATGCGCAGCGTGACCACAAACGGTTGCAGCGGATACACCGTCTCCGGCTCGATGGAGATCGCCGCACGGACGAGATCGATGTCGTCCGGCGGCAGGACGGTCAACAGCAGCGCCTGGGATCGAACCAACTTGCCCGCGATCTTCACGACCACGGCGGGCACGGTCAGCGCTCCCCCCTTTTTCGGCGTCAGCGTGTAACTGAAGCGCTGCTCGGACGACATGCGGCCGTTGACAAACGACGTGAGGTGCCTGGCGCCATGGAACGCGACGTCGAAGTCCTCGAACCCGGCGAGTTCCGGCTCCTCGGTTTCCTTGTTGCCGCGAACGACGACGGTGTATCCGACCGAGTCGCCCACGCGAACCTGTTGCTCGTCGAGTCGCGCGTCGACCTCCTGCGCCGAGACCCCGGCCGCCAACACCGCGATCACGGCGAACGCGCGTTGCCAGAGTCCTGCGTGACTCCCGACGCCGCCGCTACCAGTCACGCTCCACCGTCCCGGCTCCCGCAGCCAAACGCGCGCGCCGCTTCTCGCGTTCCTTCTGCTCGCGCTCGCGTTCCTCGGCCTTTCTCAGCATGGACTCGACCTCGTCGGGGCGTTGCATTTTGCCCTTTTGCTGGTCCTTTTGGTCCTGCTTCTGTTTCGGATCCTGCTTTTGCTGCTCGTCCTTTTTCTGGTCCTGATCGTTCTTGTTTTGCTGTTTCTGCTGTTGCTGGTTCGGATCCTTCGGGAACAACTTCAGGATCTCGCGCAGCAAGTCACGAACGCGCTCGGCCTTGGGTTTGGCCTCGTCGACCTTGCCGGCCAACAACGTCTCGGTCGCCTCGCTGGCCGTCTCCTGGATCTCCGGCGTCAACTCCTCGGCCTTGGCGAGCGCCTTCTGCAGCGCCTCCGCTTGTTCCTGCGCGGCCTGCCCCCCTCCGGGGCCGCCGCCCCCCTGCTGAGGCGTCGCGGCCATCATCTGCGCCTGCTGTTTGGCCTGGGCGATTTTCTGCGGAAACGCGAGGGCGGTCAAAACGACGCGCACTTGGTCTTCGGCTTCGAGCACCGGCGTCGCCGGCGGATCCAGCAGCGCGTCCACAATCGACGTCTCGATCTTCTCCGCCGATTGCACGACCTGCTGGAACGGCGCCAGTGCCGTCCAAAGCGATTCGAGGATCGCACGCGCGTTGGCCTGATTCTCCGCGGCGAGCCGCGCATCGTTCGCTCGCAGCGCGGGCGCCACCGCATCGAGTGCCGCTTGCGCCTGCGCCGCCATCAGCTTCATCGCGTCCGCGGCCTTTTTCATCTCGTCGGCTTGCGCAGCGGGCGCGCCGCCACCGGCAGCGGGTTGCGCCTGCATCGCCTGGGCCTGCTTCGCGACCATCTTGTCGATGCGATCGGGCAACTCGCGCGCCTGTTCCGCCAACGCCTCCTGACCCTCGGCGACGGCCTTGGTGGCTTCGGCCGCCGGCGATTCGCCGAGCCCGTGGGTCGTCACACGCAACTCGCCCTGACGATCCACGAGCTTTTTCAAGAACGCGGCGAGGTCCTCTTCCTTTTCCTCGTCCTTCTTGTCCTGCTCGCGCTGCTTGTCCTTTTCCGCCCAGACACTCCGCATCTGCTTGAGCCACAGCAAAAGCAGTTCGACGTTGTGCCGCGCGTCGGCATGCTCCGGCGCGATCTCCAGGCACGCGCGGTAGTCCCGGATCGCGCGCTCCAACGCCTCCACACCCTTTTCGCGCGTCTCGCCGTGCGCGTCCTCGGGCTTTTCGCCGAACACCGCCTGCGCTTCCTCCGTCGCGAGGGTGCCGAGGTTGTAGCGTGCGCGGGCCGCCAGCGCGCTGTCGCGCGTGCCGGCCGCTTCGAGGTACTCGGCGCGGGCGTCGTCGTGCCGCCCGAGACGCTGGAGCGCGATGGCCTTGTCGAACGCGATCTCCGGCGTGTCTGGACGGTTCTTCCCTGCCGCATCGAAGTGTTCGTTGGCTTTTTCGAACTCGCCGTTTTCGAACGCGCGGACGCCCTTGCGCACGTCTTCGATGGGATCGGCGGACGCCGGTGACGCGAGCGCGAGCAGCACGAGCGCCGCGGCCACGCCGGCTACGCGCGGACGTTGTCGATAACGTTTCATCAGCAACTCGATCACGAGGCACCCGAGACCGAACGCAAGAAAGAGCTGAAACCTCTCGCGATAGCGCTTGCGCTTGTCGATCGCGGCATCGCCCGCGGTGAGCGTTTGAAGGTGCGACTCATAGACCTCACCCAGATCGTAATCGCGGGTGCGCGCGGGTACATACGCGCCGCCGGTCTTCAGGGCGATCTCCTCCAGAAGCCCCTCGTCCAGCTTCGACCAGACCTGCTTGCCCTCGTGTTTCAGGAACCCACGGTTCCCGTGTTCGTCCACGACGGGGATGCGCGCGCCCTCATGGATGTCACCCATGCCCACGGTAAAGATGCGGATGTCCCGTTCGGCGGCCAGCGCGGCGGCCTCACGCGGGAAGCTCTCATGATCCTCGCCGTCGGTAATCAAGAGCAACGACTGGTCGCGATCCCCGAGGCGCTCCATCCGGCGAAGCGCCTCGCGAATCGCATCGCCGATGGCGGTGCCACCGCGCGGCGCCGTCGTCGGCCCGACATCCTCGAGCGCTGCCTTGTAATACCCGTGGTCCGTCGTGAGCGGGCACGCCAACACGGCCTTGCCCGCGAACGCAATAAGGCCAACGCGATCCCCACCGACCCGATCGAGAAGGTCACGCACGTCGGACTTCGCGCGCTCCAGCCGGCTGGGTTTCACGTCCTGGCTCAGCATCGAGCGCGAGACGTCGAGCAGGACCATGACGTCGGTGCCGCGTTCGCGCACCTGCTGGAAGTACATGCCCCATCTCGGCCGCGCCGCCGCGAGAATCAGGAACGCGAACCCCGCGAGAACAAGCACGGCGGAGGCGAGGCCGCGGCCCGGCGCCCGCAGCGGAAGCAGGCGCGCGGCCATCGGGTCGTCGAGAAAACGCCGGGCGGCCTTCGCACGCCGCTTCAGCGCGAATCGCAACAGCAGTGCAAGCGGCAGCAGGAGCCACAGCGCAAACAGGAATTCCGGATGATCCCAACGCACTAGGGCAGGCTCCGGAAACGCGTCGTGCGCAAAATGAGTTCGAGGAGCAGGAAGATCGCGCCCGGCAGCAGCGCCCACGCGTAAAGCTCGCGATACTCGGTGTAGACACGCCCCTCGGTTTTCGATTTCTCGAGGGTGTCGATGTCCGCATACACCTGTTCCAGCGCGGCGGTGTTGTCGGCATGAAAGAACTGGCCGCCGGCGCGTTCCGCGATCGCCCGCAGCGTCTCGGCGTCCATCTCGACCTGCTGCGGCGTGAGTACGCGGCGCCCGGAGAAGTCGATGCCGGGAAACGGCGCAGTGCCCGTCGTCCCGACTCCGATCGTGTGCACGCGGATTCCGAGCGTCTTGGCGAGGTCCGCCGCGTCGAGCGGCTCGATCACGCCGGCCGTATTCTTGCCGTCGCTCAACAAAACAAGCACCTTGCTCTTCGCGTCGACCTCGTCGAGGCGTTTGCAGCCGAGCGCGATCGCGTCGCCGATGGCGGTGGCCAGTTCTTCGAGGTGGTCGTCGTGCTCTACGATGCGCCCGCGTGAATCGCGCAACGGTTCCGGGATCTTCACCGATTCGAGGCTTTCAAGCAGCGCGCCGTGGTCAAGCGTGAGCGGGCAGCGCCCCACCGCGAACCCGCCGAACGCCACCAGCCCGATCAGGTCGTCGCGACGGCCGGGCAGGTCCTTCTCATCGCCCGCGACAAAACTGCGGAAGACGTGCTTGACCGCCGCGAGGCGCGAGACACGCTTTCCGTCGAGCTCGAAGTCCATTGCGCGCATGGAGCCCGACCGGTCGAGACACATCTGGATCGCGATGCCCTCGCCGAAGATGCGCGTCTCGCTGCGTCCTTGCTGGGGCCGTGCGAGCGCGATCACGAGCAGGACGAGACCGATGAGACGCAACGCGGGCGGTAGCCACGCGATCTTCTGCGCGAGGGTGCGCGGGAGATCGCGGAGGAGTTCGGCGGACGAGTAGGTCGCGGCTTCGCGACGCACCGCCCGGAGGCGCCACCAATAGAGGGCGACGAGCACCGGCAATGCGGCCAGCCAGATCGGGGATTCGAAGCGCAGGCCGCTCATTCGACGACCCCTGCGGCGTCGCCAACCGGCGCCGGTGCGATTCCGATCCCGACGAACGCCTTCGCGCGGGCCACCGCCGCATCGATCTCGTCCGGCGCCGGCGACATCGCGGCAAACTTCACGAGATCGGCGGACTCGAGGAAAGCGCGCAGACGCTCCTGGCGATCCTGCGGGAACGCCGGATGGCCGCGCATGTCGCGAAGAAACTCATCGGTCGTGCGTTCCGGCGCACGAAGTCCGACCGTCCGCTCGATGTAGCGGCGCACGATCCCGGTGAGCTCGACATAGAACGTCTGCAACTCGCCGCGCGCGAGCGGATCGTCACGCAGCAGCGCAGCGAACTCTCGCTCCGCTCTTTGTTGCGGCGTCAGCTCGATCGGCGCGTGGTCGCCGCGGCGCCGCAGGCGGTGCAGCAACCACGCGCCGGCGAGCACGAACAGCGCGACCATGCCCGCGATCCACGGCCACACGGGCTCGGACGGCGGCTCCGGCAGCGCCACCGGGCCGGCCGCGGGTTTGAGCGCGGCGAGCCTGGGCACCTCGTCGCCGTGCAGCGTGCGCACAACCACATGGACGGGATCCGCCTCGATGGTTCGCCAATTGGCGTTTTCGCCCTGACGGAAACGAATCGAGACGCCGGTCAGGGTCTGTTTGCCGGCGACGGTGGGTTCGAGGCGATAGATCTGGCGCGTCGTGCGAACGCCGCCGGCGACGTCGGGCAGCGGCGTGCTGTAACCGCGCACCAAGAACGAGCCGACGTTGTCGCCAAAGGGCGGGAGTTCGACCTCGATGTCCTCCGGCGCGGACGCGGAGATGGTGAGCGTGGGCTCGTCGCTGAGGCGGGCTTCCTTCGGTTCGAAACGAACCCGCAGCGTGACGGGGCCGCGAATCACCTCGCTGGTCGCCGCGGCGACGTCCGTCGCGGCCTCGCCGGGCACGCCGTCGCCACCGCACGCGACCACAAACGCCGCCACGGCAAGAAGGAACGGGGCAGCGCGAATCAACGGAACCTCCGCTCGCGCATGCGGAAGAACCGGTGCATCGCCTGCGTGTAGGGCACGGCCGTGTCCAGCGCGAGGTGGTCCACACCGGCACGCCGCAGATCCCGAACCAGCGCTTCCTCGCGGCGGGCGGCGTTTTGGGCGAACACGTCCCGCACCTTCTGGGAGCGGGTGTCGACGCGCACCAACTCGCCGGTCTCCGCGTCGCGCAGCGACAGGAAACCGACGTCGGGCAACTCGCGCTCGCGGGGATCGGCAACGGAGATCGCGACGAGGTCGTGGCGTTTGCTGGCGATCGCGAGATCCCGCCACACGCTCGGGCCGAGAAAGTCGCTGAGCAGGAAAACGACGGCGCGCCGCCGCTGCACGCGGGTCAGGAAGCCGAGCGCCTCCTCAATGCGCGTTTCCCCGGCCACCGGCCGGGCCGCGACGAGTTCGCGCAGGAACCGCAACACGTTGACCTTACCCTTGCGCGGCCGCAAGTAACGCACGACCTCGCCGGCGAACAACGCAAGGCCGACCTTGTCGTTGTTCTTGAGCGCGGAAAACATCAGCAGCGCGGCGACCTCGGTCGCGAGATCGAGCTTGCTGCGGTCCGTGGAGCCGAACACGCCGGACGCGGAGATGTCGACGAGGAACATGACCGTCAGCTCGCGCTCCTCGCGGTAGCGTTTGATGAACGGCTTGCCTTCGCGCGCGGTCACGTTCCAGTCGATGCTGCGCACGTCGTCGCCGGGTTGGTACTCGCGCACCTCATCGAACTCCATGCCGCGGCCGCGGAACGCGGAGTTGTATTCGCCCGCGAACAGGTCGTTGACCGTGCGATTCGCCACGATCTGAATGCGCCGAACCTTGCGAAGAAGCTCGGCGACGGTGGACTCTTCCGATCGGTTCTCGTTCACGGCACCAATATCACGGAACGGGAACTTCGCTCAGGACACGGTCGATGACCTGCTCGGGGGAGATCTCCTCGGCTTCGGCTTCATACGTCAGCACCACGCGGTGGCGCATGACATCGTGCGCGACATCCTTCACCTCCTGCGGCGTGACGTATCCGCGGCCGTTCAGGAACGCGACGGCGCGGGCGCACAGCGCGAGGCAGATGGACGCGCGCGGCGAGGCGCCGTACTCGATCAGCGGCGCGAGATCGGGCATGCCGGCGGCAGCGGGATCGCGTGTCGCGCGCACAAGCGCCAGCACGTAGTCCTTGACCTTGTCGTCGATGTAGATCGTGGAGACGACCTCGCGCATGGCGAGAATCTCGTCCGACGTCGCGACCGGGCGCACCTCCGGCGCGGAGCCGTCCACGGCGAGGTCGATCACCTTCCGCTCGGCCTCGGCATCGGGGTAGTCGACCTTCACCTTCAGCATGAAGCGGTCCACCTGCGCCTCGGGCAGCGGGTAGGTGCCCTCCTGCTCGATCGGGTTCTGCGTCGCCATGACCAGGAACAGCGGGTCGAGCGGGAACGTCTCCTCACCGATCGTCACCTGCCCCTCCTGCATGGCTTCAAGCAGCGCGGACTGGACCTTGGACGGAGCGCGGTTGATCTCGTCGGCGAGGATGAAGTTGCTGAAGATCGGGCCCTTCTTGGTGCTGAAGGAACCATCATTGGGGCTGAAAACGAGGGTCCCGACGAGATCGGCGGGCAGCAGGTCGGGCGTGAACTGGATGCGTTGGAACGCCGTGGCGACCGCGCCCGCGAGGCTCCGGATCGCCAGGGTCTTCGCGAGGCCGGGCACGCCCTCGAGCAGGATGTGGCCCTTGCACAGGAGCGCGACGAGCAGCCGCGAGACCATGGCCTCCTGGCCGACCAGCACCTTGGCGACCTCCGTCCGGATCTTGTGCAGGATTTCCGTCTGCTCGGCCACCCGTTCACGGATTTGATTGACGTCTACGCTCATCGTTCTCCACTACGTACCGGTTGTGATGCAAAGCGAGCAATTCTAGTCCCTCCCCCTTGCCCTTGTCCTTGTCCTGGACCCTCTGCACTCGACCCTTTTCCTACTCCCTGACCCCTTGCCCCTGTGCGGAATAAGGGCGTAGGGACCCAGGAAAAGTGCAAAGGGTCGAGGATCTAGGACAAGGGCAAGTTCAAGGGAGCTAATCAGGCGCCAACTCCGGCACCGCGCCCGGCAACCTCTCCAGCGCCGCCAGGAGTTCCGGGACGTCCACCCCCATGTACCGCTCGTGCTGTTTCGCGACGCGCTCCAGGCGCTCGCGGGCCCGGTCGCGCAGCTTGCGCGCGCCGTCGGGCTCTTCCATGCGGATCTTCAGCACCGCCGCGGCGACCTGGATGAGGCCCTGTAGGAAGTCGCGCTGGATGGGATCCGCCGCCGCCTTCCACAGACCCTCCCAGACCTCGTGCGCCTCCCAGAAAAACGCCGCGTGATAGAGGTCCACGCCGAACAGGTATTCCGCGTCCGATCGCCACGCTTCCGGATCGCACGGCGCCACCTGGCACTGCGGAGCACCGAACATGTGCCCCTTCGGGTCGCGCACCGGGTGCGGATTCACTCCCGGCACAAACGCGTACGGCGGCAACGGGCGGTCCGGGACAAAGCGCGTCGCTCCCTGGCTGCTCACCGCGGCGTCTTCTCCGCGATCACGCGCAGCGCCGTCTCCAAACCGATGTCCGTCTCCGCCATCCAATCGCTCATGCGCATCTTCACGGTGACATCCGGCTCGATGCTCGCGCCGGTGAACAGCACACCGTCCGGTCGATACACCGTCACAATCGGCAGTTGCAGGTGAATGCGGCTGTAGTGGAGTTGCCCGTCCGACTGCGGTGCGTGGCTTCCTGCGGTCGGCGCGCCGACGAACGTCACGTTTGGCAGCCCCTTCAACGCGCCCGCGGCGACCTCGGCCGAGCCCATCGTGCCCTCGTCGATCAGCACCACGATCGGTCTGTCGAAACTCGTCTGCTTCGAGGGCGATACCACCAGGTACTGCCACTCGCTGCCCGGGCCGTCGGGCTTCCACGCCGGCTTGAAGCTCTTCTGGAACTCGTCCAACACGGCGCGCTCGGCGGCGGACCAGCGGGTGTCGGCGATCGGCGCGAAACCCTCGGCGGTCAGCGGCCCTTTGCCGAGCGGCTTGAAACCGGGCGCGTAGCGCTCCCGCGCAACCGCGATCACGCGGGGCGGCGAACCGGCGGGCAGGAAATACGGCAGCATCTCCAAAATCGGCCGGTGTGATCCGCCGCCGTTTTGGCGCAGATCAAACACGACGCCGTTCATCATCTGGATCATCGCCGCCCATCCGTGCAGCTTCGCGAGCAACTCGTCTTCGCCGGTCATGCGGCGAATCGGCACGTGCGCGATGTTGCCGGGCAGCATCTTGACCGCAGTCGGGTACAGCTCGAAGAGGGTCACCGGAGCACCCGCGGTTTCCACCCGGTGGATTGCGATCGTCTCTCCCTTTTTTCCATCGAGCGTGAAGAGAACGAAGCTCTCCGGCCGGATGCCGAGCTCTTGCCGAAGTTGTCCCAACATGTGAACGCCCATTCTCGTCGCGAATCTGCGCAACGCCGGCGTGCCCTTCGGCACGTATCGCTGCGTGGCTTCGATCCACTTCTCGATCGACGCACCGTCGATGTTCACGACAAACGGGTGCTTCTTGTCCACCGGCTGCAATCCGGCGTCGAAACAGACCCAGCGATCCCCGACCGGCGCGAGGACGTTCAGCGAGCCCTGGCGCTGGGTGTAGTGGAGCCAACGTGTGACCTGCGTTTGGGCGTCGCCGTAATACGTCAACAGGCAACGGATCTGCAGCGCGAACGTCGAGACGTCGATCCCGTTAGTTGGAATCGACGCCCGGATCGTGTCGAGCGCCGCGCCCAGATCGAATTCCGTTCGCCCGTGGGTCGCGTGACGGTGCGTGAGCAACCACTCGAGCTGTTCGAGGTCCGCGTACGCGAAGGCCGCCGATATGTGCCCCCCCGCGCCGCTGCCGCGAAAGTGCCGGGCCAGTTCCTTAAGACCGGGCGCCACCTTGCCGGAGTGCTCGCGACGAATCCGCGGGATCATCTGACCCGCAACGCGGTGGCGCAGACCCTCCCGGCGCGCGTACGTCATCCTGATCCCCGCGAGCATGATGCGCGTCCCCTTGTCGTCGAGCACCAGATCCACGCGGTTGTCCTTCGGCCGGCGGTCGAGCGCGGCGATCAGATGCGCGAATTCTTCCAGCATCGCCTTGCGCCAACTCTCCCCGTGTTCCTTCTTGCAGTGCGCGATCAAGTCCGCGGCGGCGATCCGGTTGACGCTGACGAGCAAACCCTCGTGCTCTCCGATCTCAACGTGCATCTCGCCGTCGATCCACTCGACGAAGTCGAACGGGCTCACACGGTCGGGAAACATCTCCTCTTCCGTCAGCTGGAGGAACGCCGCGAAATTATCGAGCGTCATCTCCTCACGACGCTTGATGCGCTCGCCCGTGCCCGGTTCGCGCAGCTCCAGGAGCATCGTCGGCCCCAACTTGACGCCGCGTTCCTCGAGTTCGGTGAGGAATTGTTGCTCGAACAGGGTCTGCCAGCTTTGCGGTCTTCCCTTCTTTACCTTCGTGAGAATCTCCCCGATCGGCACACCCTCCGCGCCGAGCAGCTCGTACCACTCGCCGTCGATGCGGACAAACGGAGCCCGCTGCCGCCACTGGAGTCCGTCGAACGGCAACATCGGCGGCGACGCAGGATCCTCGGCCGCGAGCGTAGCCGCGAGCAGGACTACGAGACAGAGAGCGCGCATCAGCCGCTCCCGGATTCCGCGCCCTCGAGTCGTGATACCACCACGCATCCGACCGCGTCGCCCATGACGTTGGTCGAGGTGCGGAACATGTCGAGGAACGCGTCTACGCCGAACACGACGGGGATGTACTCGGGATCGAGGCCGATCGCGTTCGCCACGAGCACCATCGTGATCAGGCCCGCGTCCGGAACCGCGGCGGCGCCGATCGACGCCAGCACCGCGGTCAGGAAGATCACGAGCGTCATCACGAACGTGAGATCCGCCGGCGCGCCCGGCAACCCGCCGAACAGTTGCAGCAGGAAGATGATGGCGACGCCTTCATAGAGCGCGGTCCCGTCCATGTTGATCGTGGCGCCAAGCGGCAGGACGAAGTCGCCGATCTTGCGCGGAACCTTCAGCTCCTTGTCCACCGCGTCCATCGTGACGGGCAGTGTCGCCGCGCTCGATCGGGTGGAGAACGCGATCATCCAGGGCCTCCGGATCCCTTTCAGGAACTCGATCGGCGACCGTTTGCCGACGAACTTGCAGACTGCAAGCAGGAACAGGACGTGCAGCGCGATGCCCGCGATCACGGTGATGACGTACCAGCCCAGGAGCGCGAAGATCCGCGACCCCTCCTGCGCGATCAGGGAAGCGACGAGACAGAAGATGAAAAACGGCGCCCCGACCATGATCCAGGACGTCACTTTCATGATGGCCGCATTGGCGCCGTCGAGTACTGGGATGACCGGCCGCCCCTTGTCGCCGATCGCGACCAGCGCGATGCCCAGCAAGAGCGCGAAAAAGATGATGGCGAGGCTGTTCGCTTCGGCGAGCGCCCGGAACGGGTTGCGGATCGTCCGTTCCAGATTCTGTTTCACCGTCTCCCACGCCGACGCGTCCCGCGCCGACTCGATGCGATCCGTCTTCTTGCCGAACTCCGCGAGGTTTTGTTCCTTCTTGGCGCGAATCGCATCGCGATCCCCGCGCATGCCCGGCTGGATCGTGAGCACGAGCACCAGTCCGATGACGACCGCGACCGAAGTGGTCGTGAAGTAGTACGCCAGGGTTTTCCCGCCGATGCTCCACAGTTCGCCGCTCGTCGGCAGGCTGGTGATGCCGTGCAGGATCGAGAAGAAGATCAACGGCGCGACGATCATCTTCAGCGCGCCGATGAACACGGTGGAACCGAACAGATCGAAAAACCAGACCGCCCGCTCGGTGACCGTCCCGTCCGCGTCGGGTCTGAGGTCCGCGCCGCCGGCCGACGAGAGCAACAGTCCGACGATGACACCGCCGATCATGGCTCCGAAAATCCAGGTCGAGTGCTTCACGAACGCGCGATCTTACAGGGAAGACGCGTCAGGCGGGGCGCCGCTGGGCTACCATGTCGCCGCATGCGCACACGGCGTTGTCGGACTCTACCGTATCTCCCGATCCTCCTCGCACTCGCCGCGTGCGGCGCCGAGGAAGCACCCGCCCCTGAGCCCAAAGACGTCGCGCCCGTCACGGAGAAGACGGCGCCGGTCGACAAGTTCGACAGTGCCGCGGCGCGCGCCGAGCTCAAACGGCTGCGCGCTCTGATCGCGGCGTACGGGCAGCGCGCGACCGACGCGATTCAAGCGGAGCGCGACGTGTTCGCCGCCCACCGCACCGAGTTGGAGGCGGCGTCGGACTACGCGGCGGACCGGCGCGAACTGCGCGAGTCCAGCAGGCAGCTGCGCGTGGCGAAAAAGCAGGTCGAGCACTTCGAGAAGAAGCTCGGGCCGCTGAACCCGGTGTACGTCGCGGCGCAAAAACAGCTCGAAGAGCTACACGCGAAGTCCGACGCGCTCGACGAACAGATCGACGACATGCGCGCGGAGTTCAGCAGGCGCCTGCTGAACCCGCAACTGCACGAGTCCCCCGCCGCCAAGGCCCTGAGCGCGATCCGCGAGGTGCAGCGTGAATGGATGACGGTCACGCACGAGGCGCGCGCCAAGAAACCGAGCGGCACCAAGAAGCGCAAGCTGAACGCCGCGTTTCGGGCATGGGTGTCCGAGGACGCGGTCCGGACCGATGTCGTCGGCCGCGCGCTCGCCGCCGGGCTGGAGAAACGCAAGACCGATACGGCACGGTTCGACTTCACGGATCTGAGTTTCTTCGTGCTGTGCCAGATCGTGGAGAACGACCTCGACAAGAGCAACGTCGCCGTCGAGCGCGACCTGATGGCGGAGCAGCGCGCGAAAGAGAGCGTGCTCGTCGCCGAGGCCGACAAACTCCAGATCGAGATCAGCGACCTCGAGAACAGCCCCGCGATGATCGAGATGGCGGAGAAGCAGGACATCATCCTTCGCCTCGACAACCTGCGCGAGAAGCGGTCGACCGCGCAGGGCCGCGTCGACGACCTCGAGGTCCGCCTGAAACCCGACAGGGCGATGCGCGAGCGGCACACGGAAGAGGAAGCCGTGGTGGCGGCCAGTGTTCGCGAGACGGAGAAACTGCTGCGCGCCACGAAGGAGAAATTCGACGCGCTGCAGGCAGAGATCCGCCATCACGAATACGAGTAGCGGCGTTGGGCGGACACCCCGCCACCAACTCAGACGCCTCCAACGGCACCCGCCGTCGACTGCTACGCGGGCCATGGCGCGGCAAGCCCAAAGATTCGCCGGACGCCATCTCAGACGTTTCGAACGGGTGGCTCCAACGGCGTCAGCCGTTGGGCAGAAAACACTGCTCAGCGGCCGTAGCCGAGTTCGGCGTTCGCGGTCTTGCGCGCCGCATCGAACACGCCCGTCCGCGGGATCTTCACGTACAGCGCGCGCAGGGCGAGAAGCACGCGCTCCTCCAGGCGCTTGACGAGGTTGCGCGCATCGCGCTTGGGCGTGATCTGCTTGGCCATGACAATGAGACCGGAGATCTCGGCGTAGACGATCGTCTCCGCGGGGGTCGTAACCGTCAGCAGGGTGGCCTTCAGCTTGTCCTTCCGCGCGGTCATCGGAAGCGTCACCGTCTTCGGCTTGAGCTTCTTGCCCGTGTGCAGCTTCATGAGCGAATCGCGCTGCTCTTGGATCCACGCGTTTTTCGCCTCGGGATTGGCGACAAAAAACGAGTAGTGGCCGTTCGTCGGATGCCCGGCGGGCGCCTTGGCGAAGTAACCAGTCAGGCAGCCGCGCGCGTGCCCGCGCATCGCCCCACGAAAGAACCGGTGCGAACCGGGATTCGTCGCGAGCAGGATGCCCTCGTCGTCCATCGGCCCGGTATGGAGGAACCCGAGGATCGCGTCCGGCTCCGGCGGATCATCGAGGTCCGCGGTCGCGAGGATCTCCGGCTGAAAGAGCAGGATGCGCGCCGGCCGCCGGTAGAGCACCGACCGCACCGCGCGCATGCCGCCGTGCAGCATCAGGTGGTACATCAGCGTGAGCCCGTCCTGATAGCAGTACGAGAGGATCTTCATCCGGAACGGGTTCTTCGCGTCCTCGTCCGGGACGTAGCGCTTCATGTACGTGAGCGGATTGGCCGGCGAGCGCTCGGGGTTGCGGCGGAACTTCCGCAACTGCGTCAACGGTTCGCGCTTCGGGCGGGCCTTTCGTGCCTCCCGATCCTCGCGCAGTTGCGACACGTTGTATTCGACGAGTTCCGCGAACCCCTCCGTGAGGATCGAGTCCACCACCGACCCGTCGATCTCCGCGTCCGTGAGACCGCGGATCTTCGCGCCCGCGCGATGGTTGCGACCCTCCGTGAAAAAGTTGTGGTAGTGGATCGCGTGCGTCATCTCGTGGACCATCGTCGCGCGCGTGTTGTCCTCCCAGAACTGCTCGGGCATCGGGAACTTGCGGCCCCACGGGATGAACGTGACCGTGTTGCTGCTCGGCGAGTAATACGCCGACGCGTGATTCGCCGCCCAGCCGCCCATCCCCGTGTTGGCCTGCTGCGCCTCGAACGTGCGGTACGGCATGATCAAAAGCGGCACGGGTCGGCGAAAGCGCATGCGCGTGAAATCTTCGATGTCCTTGACGACCTGCTCCCGCAATACGAGCAAGCGGTCCACGGTCATCCAATCGCCGAGCTGGACGCGCTCCGGCTCGATGGGTTCCTTCTTTTCCGGTACACCCGCGGGCTCCTCCGCCGCGATCGGCGAAACCGACAGCGCCAAGAGGAGCAGGAGCCAAAAGCGTTTCCCAACCATTGCCGCAGATTCTAGCCCGGGACGGCCATCGCGCGCACGCCGAGACGCTTGCATGTCAGAGTCGCTACTCGAGGAAACAAATCCCGAGCGACTTTGACGGAACGAAGCGGCCCTCCTCTCCGACCCACTCCTCGGAGATCAGCCAACCGCCGACCTTCGCGATGCGCATGCGATGGCGCAGGTGCCCGGCGACCGCGCTCTCTTTGTCCGCTTCAAGGACATCCGACTCGACCACCATGTCCTTGCCGGCGGCCTGGGGTTTGTTGAACCGGCGCCGAAACGGCGGCTTCTCGCGGTCGGCGGGCTGCATGTCGCGGGCACGCTTCACCATCGATTCCGCATAAAAGGCCTCCACGACGGCCAGGAAGTTCTTGTTCAGCGAATCCTGCCCGTTTCGGCGCAGTGCGCCAAAGCGCTTCACCTCCGTCTGGAGCGAGGTCAAGAGGCGGACGGGCGAGGTCCGATCGGCCGGCGCCGACGGCAGCACCGTCGAGCGGGTGAGTTTGGGCCGGACCTGGAACTTCTTCGCCTGAAACTCGCCGGTTTTCTTGTTCCAGATCTGAACCAGGAGCAGCCGCCAGCCATCGGGATACCGACCGAGCTGGAGCCGCAACGCGAAGCTCTTCTCGACGAGCTTGCCGTCGCGGTTCTGCACCGACGTGCGCTGCACGTTCACCGTGGCGCCGCCGGACCCCTGCTTCTTGATCTCACCCAGCTTGAGCCGCAGCTTGGTCTCGCGCGGCGGCTCGGCATCGTAGGCGGCTTGCTGCTGAGCCAGCAATTCCGGCACGTAGTACTGGCTCACGAACTTCAGATGCGCCGCCCGGGTCAGCCGGGCAAATCGGGGCTCAATGTCCCTGTCGAGGTCCAGCCGGAACCCGATCCAGGCCTCCGCGAGCTCCTTCGGCGTCGACCGTTTCACCTTCTCGGCATGAAAGGTGACCCGAAACAGGTCAAGGGAATCGCCCTTTGAGGTGAGAATGTCGTCCGCCGACGATGCGATGACCGTCATGAAGGCAAGAGCGATGAGCGTGCGCAACGGGAGTCTCCGGACGCGCCATGGTGGCGCGAATCGACCGTTATACCCCGGGGAGGGTGGCCGCCCAAGTCGTCGTAACCTTGGATTTGGCATGGACTTGCCAGACGCCAGCCCCCCGCGGATTGGTCAAGCGGGTGCTCTGAGGTTATGGTGCCGGGCAGAGGACCGGCAGCGGAGAGCATCGCCGCCCGTCGGCCTGAACGGCTTGTTGCCGAACGGGTCTCGGGGGTTGGACTTCCTGCCGGACCTCTCTTCTGGCCCAACTCCTGACGGCGTTGGAGCGTCTCTTTTCCTCCTGCCCGGAAACGGATGTACTTCGCCCGTAATAGGTTACGGCTGCGGGCTTTCTCCGCTTCAGTGACATCGTGATCGCCGAGGAGCAGTTCGAGGCCTACTACCGGGACACCAGCCCGGGACTTTTGAGGTTTGTCGCCTCGCGGGTTCGAGACTCTCATGCAGCACGTGACGTTGTCCAGGAGGTCTACTCAAAGGCCTACCGACACAGAGATCGCTTCGATCCGGAGCGATCTTTCAGTTCGTGGATCTATGCGATTGCGAGAAACGCCTGCATCGATCACCTACGGCGCAGGGTCCGCGACCCGCTCTCGGCCGTTGCCCCGAACGCGCCTGTCGCTCCGCCCGATTTGGACGCCCTCCCGAGCCGGACGGCGCCCGATCCGGCACGAGTCGCCGAGCGGAAGGACCTGCTCGAAGCGGTTCGCGCGGAGCTCGAGAAGCTGCCGGATCACCGACGGGCGGTGGTCGAAATGAAGATCATGGAAGACCTGACCTACCGTGAGATCTCCGAGGCGCTCGGTACGCCGCTGGGCACGGTGGCGTTTTGGGTGCGCGAGTCCCTCGATTCGATCGCGGAGCGGCTGAGGCACCTGCGATGAAGCGGCCGCGCGAGGAACTCATCGATCACCTCCTGGGCGAGCTCGGGCCGGATCGTGCTGAAGCCGTCGAGGCGCAACTCGAACACGACGCGGATTTGCGCGCCGAGTTCGAATTGCTTCACGAGGCGCGTGATCTCGTGCGCGAGGTCGCGGCGGAAGGCTGGCCGAGCCAACGCCGCGGACGCGGCCGGTTGATCCGGATCGTGACGGCTGCGGCTGCGGTCGTCACCCTGGCCGTCGGCACGTTCTTCTTCAACGGCGACATGGATGTCCGGTCGGCCTACTACGAGCCGGACGTCGCCATTGGATTCCTGCGCAGCGAGGAAACCGACAGCGCCGGCAAGATCCGTGACGCGGCGGATCGCGGCACAACCGGCTACCGCGTGCGGCACGGCGAGGTGATCGTGGCGCATCCCGGATCCGACCAGGAGTTCACGCTATCGGCGGGCGCCGTGATCGCACCCAACAGCGAGGTTTCCGTGGCAGGCGAAGGCGGTGCGCGCATCGATTTGCCCGGCGGCGGAACGCTGTTCTTGGGACCGCTGTCGACCGTCCTCTTGCGCGAGCGCGACGACGGAGCGCCGGCGTTGCGCCTGATGACGGGCGTCGCAGCGACCGTGCCGAACGCGAAGCCGGTGCACCTCGCGGTGGATCGCACAGATTTGCTCGTGACACAGAGCACCGGCGCGATGATCGCGCGGCAGTCACCGGGCGAGATTGTGAACCTGCGTGGCGGTGTCGTTCTGGAGACCAACGGCGCGCAGTTCCCCGTGCCCGTCCTGCACCGCCTGCCGGCGAGTTGCGCGGCGGCACCGGAGACGGTGGCCGTGTGCGATCTCGAGCTGGAACTCGACTGGTATCGCGAGCTGGCCTATTCGCGCTATGAGAGCCGCGACATCAAGTGGCAGTCGCGTGGCGACGGTCGCGCGCACGCGACGCTGACCGACCTACGTGACGGAACGCTTCTGTATCTGCGCCTCGAGCCGACCGAGAATGGCGACCTGGTCGTCGGTTTCGGCAACCGTGTTTCCGGCTCAACGGCTGACGCCGTTGAAGCGGAGCAGACCTTCCCGGTGCGCAAGGGAATGATGTTCCGGTACCGCGCGCCCATCCCCGCCGGCGCGACACGCGTCGATCTGAGCTTCCCCGGCGCCCCGCGCGCCATCCGCGAAGCGCGAGTGTTCAGCGCGGAACCGCGCTGAACAGTGTTGCTTGCCCAACGGCTGACGCCGCAGTGTTGCTTGCCCAACGGCTGACGCCGTTGGAGCCACACGTTCGAAGCGTCTGAGATGCTGCTGACCGTTCTTGGTCCACGACCCCGAGACGCTGGACTAGTTCGCCGCAGCGCCTGACGGCCCGCCTAATCCGCGAACTTCGCGGCTTCGGCTTCGATCTCCTCGGGGGGGATCTTCTCGCACAGAACCTCGGGGGTGCCCAACTCGTGGCCCGCGGCTAGCGTTTCGGCCGGTAACAGCGGCCCCGCCGTTTGCGCTGCGAGTTGGCACATT